>NZ_JAWOTP010000019.1:0-100034 GCF_033338935.1 Vibrio sp. Vb0598
GCTCGACTTGCATGTGTTAGGCCTGCCGCCAGCGTTCAATCTGAGCCATGATCAAACTCTTCAATTTAAGATTTTGTCGGCTCAATGAATACTGAACATTACATAAAGTAATGTTTGAATTGACTGTGCTCTTATTGGTTTTCACTTTTGAAAAAGTAAAACAAAACAGCTCAAGGCTGCTTCCCAATTCGAATGGTCACTTCGTTTCATTGAAACCTAATTTGATACCGCTTTCCGTTAAGAAAGAAATATCTAATTGGATTATCATCAACGAGTGCCCACACAGATTGATAGGTCTATATTGTTAAAGAGCTTGCTTTACGAGAAGTTTTTCTCTCAAAGCGGAGGTGCATTCTAGCGATTTAGTTGTTAGTGTCAAACACTTTTTTAAACTAATTTTTTGTAGAAGCTTTTTACCTCTTCGACCCTGCTGAAGCCTTGTGACGTCTGCCGTGTCGATGGATGCGCATTATAGGGAGAAGATTTTCTTTGGCAATACTAAAAGTGCATTTTTTCTAAAAAAACATGCCAAATGGATACTTTCCATCCAACCCTAAAATTACCCAGAAATAACACTCAGGATTTATACAATTTACCCACAAAAAGCTGTGGATAACTACTCATCACTATCAAAGAAATAAGAAATACGCGAACGCGGATTTAGATACTCTTTTACTTTATCCGGTAATTTTGACGGATGAATCGCGTTAACTATCTTTATATCTTTTGAGGCAAGATCAATGATTGGCGCTTGCGTCCTTGGTACTGATGGATCGTAAACCAAGACATTCGGGAATAATAAATGCGATGCATTCACTGAGATAACCAGGCCGACCATATTATTAGAAAGCTGAACTACGGTACCCGGAGGAAACACGCCCATAAACTTAATTAGGATGTTCAGGTTCTCTTCTTTATATAGGTGTTTACAGTTCTTATATAAATGAGAGAGTGCGGTATAAGGAATCTTTTGGTCTGAGACTATTGGTGTATGACACAAGTTATCAAACGCATTGGCTACAGCAATAATTTGAGCAAACTCGTTGATCTCATCTCCTTTCAGGCCTTTAGGATAACCAGATCCATCTCTTAGCTCATGGTGCTGCGCGATCACAATTCTCGCGACTTCGGGAAAAGCCTCGATTTGACTCGCAAGATCGACGCCATATTTAGTGTGCAACTTTAAGTAGTTGGTTTCTGGCTCTGTTAGAGGTAGCTGCTTTCTTAATATTGCAGTCGGGATTTTTATTTTCCCGATATCATGGAATAGTGCGGAGAAGGAAAGCTCTTTCAACTGTGCTGCTGAGTACCCTTTAGCACGGCCAATCATCATCGAGATAACAGCCACGTTCAATGAGTGGAAATAAATATCTTCAAACTCATTTTTTCCGTTCATCAGATGTAACGTAACATTATCATCGCACATTAACTTCTCGACGATATCTTCAATAAGAAGCTTTGCTTCATCAACTGCTGCTGTCGGACGGTTACGGATTTTAGTCATGACTGAACGCATACGTGCCAGAGAGCGCTCAAACTCTTTTTCACACTGAATCACGCGTCGACGGTATGCACTTAACTTTTCTATGCGGTTCTGTTTTTCTTGCCACATTTTTTGAGTTTCATGATCTAACGACGCTTCATTTGTTACTCTGTCAGCTTGTCTTTGATCAACAGGGAGTGGAACGGCATCGCTTTGCTCTGGATTAAAGTAAACGAACTTTACGCCGAGGTGGCGAATCATCTCGACTTGCTCTTGGTCTTTAATCTTAAAGCTATTGAGTAGAAAGGGGTGATCGTTCCACTTTAGCGGAAGACGGATATGTAATCCGGGTTGAATACGATCGACCGTTAGTTTAATGGCTGCCACTTATTCACTACTGATTTATATTTCTTAAGAGAGTTAGAATACTAGTAAATTTTGTGAATAAATTCATCAGTAACTATCAAAACATCAAACCGTTATTTCTAAGCGACTCACTTAATTAGATAGAAGTAAGCTACTTTAAGGAGCGATCTGCTTTGCGTATTTTAAGCTTGGCCTCGAACACTGGCTTGTCTATTACTTCTTGATCTTTGACTAGCCCCATTAACGTTTGTACCGCTACACGGGCCATGTCACTGATAGGAAAGTGCACTGCTGATACTGTAGGGTAAAGACTTTCACAAAGATCAACACTGTCAAAGCTAGTTAATGAGATTTGCTCTGGTACAGAAATACTGTGCTCGTGTAAGTACTGCATTGCGCCAACCGTCATTTCTTCACTGCACGAAAAGACAGCCGTCACATCAGGGTGTCGTTGTAAAATTGCAGCCATTGCATCATAACCACTTTGCCGACCATAATTCCCTTCTTCACACCAGCTTTCATCAATATCTATACCAGCATCCTTCATTGCATCAATATACCCAAGCTTTCTCAATACACTGTTATGACGTTGGGATGGACCGGCAATACAAGCAATCTTTCGATGACCACCAGCTAAAAGGTGCTCAACGGCAATACGGCTTGCGTGATGATGGTTAAAGGTAACACAACGCTCCTCTATTCCTTCCACGTAGCGATCCAGGAGAACGAAAGGTGTTGGCTGTTTAGCTAATTCACGTAAGTCATCATCTGACAAATAACGACTATGAAGTACATAGCCGTCACAACGTAAATCATTAAAACGCTGAATTGCCTCTTTTTCACCTTGTGCAGAATGATGGCCTTGAGCTGTAATCAAAAACTTCTTATGAATATCCAGCTCGGTCTGAACCTGCTCCATCATCTCGCCAAAGAAGCCCCCCGTATAGTAAGTCACCAATAACCCAACCATATTACTGGATGAGGTTGCGAGTGAACGAGCAATTGCACTGGGACGATAATTCAATTGCGCCATAGCTTGCTCTACTTTTTTTCGAGTTTCCTCGCGAAATTTCCCCTCTCCATTAATAATTCGAGAAACGGTAGAGCGATTTACACCGGCGAGTTCGGCTACATCTTTAATCCTTGCCATAATGCTATTGGGTCCAACTGCAATTGTTATTAAATATTCGTTTGTATAGAACGGCTGCCAGCAATTCGTAAGGTGCTATAGGGGGCGAAGCTGGCAGCCTTTAATCATACACTGACCATTTGATTGGTAGAAACAAGCTCAGAGTAATCCGTGACAGTTATACCATGATGAGCTAACTGTTCTTTTAAAATGGGAGAGGTAAGAACTTGTAACTCTAGCTCTCGCTGAAGCGCATAACCACTCTTTAAGATAAGCGCCTGATCGGCCTCTGCCGGGTGGCACATCACCTCAACCAAGTCATAGTCAGCTTTTAAGCTCAATAGATGTGCCATTAAGCCATCCAAGCTCACTTTTTGATCATAAAACTCATCAGTAAAGATATACCTGATTGTCATCGATTCTTGACACAAGCCAGTGCCCCGCAGTGGCACTCGGTATTCATTCGCTACTTCTTTAATAACGGGCAAAATTTGAGGGTGAGTATGCGCGTGATGATGGCTATCTAAGTGGCTTAGCTCTAACCCAAGCGATAAAAAATGTTCCACCTGAGCTTTTGCTTCATCATAAACGACCTGAGTTTCGAAGTCCTGCTTACTCCAAAGTTCGTCATAGTTGATAAAGTGCGCTCGGCCGTTAGTCAAGTTACGATGCTTCGTTATAGGCACACCTGCTGTAAACCTAAGATGAACGCCAACTTTCAAGTCTGGATTATGGCGAGCTAGTTCTAAGGCATGTTGCTCAGCATCCATACCCACCATCATGGTGGTTGAATGAACCACACCTTGCTGGTGAGCTTTAACGATGCCGTTATTTACACCTCTCGTTAAACCAAAATCATCAGCATTAAAAATGACTTTCATCGGCGCCCTTCCTTAGTCTTACAACGTCGTTAGTTTAAATTGAGGTAAATACGGAGCGTTCACCGCCAGAATATCATCCAGGATTGACTTGGCGCGGCCAATGTCAGGCACCAATGGGTTATTGGTTAATGCCATAAGCGCCTTGTCATAATTACCTTCGACAGCAGCTTCTATTGTTAGCTGCTCATACGCTTTAACTTGATGGAGTAATCCTTTGATATTGTTTGACAACTCGCCAACCGCAAGAGGTTTCGCCCCCCAGCTACCAATCACGGCACTACATTCAATCACAGCATCGTCAGGTAGGCCGTTGATCGCTCCATTATTTAAAACGTTAACAACATGAATACTATTACGATTGTTATAAATTGAATCAACTAGGTTCAGTGATGCATCAGAATAATAAGCACCACCCCGCTCCTCTAACTCTTTCGGCTTATGATCGAGGGTAGGATCTTGATAGAGCTTAAATAGCGCATTTTCTGTTTCCATTACCTGCTCAGCACGAGTGCCTTTTTCATCGGCACTTTGTTTCTCTTCAGCAAGCATGGCATCAGTTTGGTAGAAGTAACGATGATAAGGACATGGTATCGCCCCCAGTGCTTTTAGAAATGCCGGATCCCACGGCTCTTCCCAGATATTCTTCATACTGAAGTTGGCACCATCACCAACTTTCTCTAATACCGTTTGAGTAATATCTTCCCCATTGAGCCATGCTTTGTGTACCCACACGAGATGGTTTAACCCAGCAAACTCAAGTTGTAGCTCTTTTGGCTCGCACTCCATCATTTCTGCAATCATCATTTCCATTGAAACGGGCACATTGCATAAACCAATACTTTTTACTTTGGTGTACTTACTGACCGCTTCGGAAACTAAACCCGCTGGGTTGGTGAAATTGAGCATCCATGCGTTTGGAGCCAACTCTTCAATGTCTTTACAGATATCAAGAATGACCGGAATGGTTCGCAGTGCTTTAGCAAAACCACCAGGGCCCGTTGTTTCTTGGCCGATGACGTCGTACTTGATTGGGATTCGCTCATCATTAGCGCGAGCAGCAAGGCCACCAACACGAAACTGCGTCATCACAAAATCCGCATCTTTTATCGCAGCACGGCGATCGAAACTGGCTTTTATCTCAATTTTTGCTCCGGCTTTATCGACCATTCGCTGAGCCAATCCTTTGATGATCTCAAGCTTCTCAGCTCCTGACTCAATGTCCACAAAATGAATCTTCCTAACGGGTAAATATTCTAAGCGCTTAATAACCCCTTCAACCAATTCCGGGGTATAGCTACTACCACCGCCAATAATTGCAAGTTTGATCGCCTCTCTAGACATTTTCATCCCCCTTTATTTGTTCGAGATTTTTTTGTTCAGTGCGACGATTTCTACAGCCATCTCTTGAGCCAAAATCGTAGTCATTAGGTGATCTTGAGCATGCACCATCACTAACGTCATCGGGACTTTCCCTTCTCCCTGATCTTCTTCAATAAGCTGAGTCTGTATTAAGTGGGCTTTATTAATGCACTCTCTTGCTTGAGAGAGCTTCTCATCAGCCGCTTCAAAATCTTGTTCTCGAGATAAACGCAATGCCTCGTAGCTTAAACTTCTGGCTTCACCAGCATTGCAAATGATCTCCATTACAACCAATTCTTGTTCCATCATTTTCTCTCCGAAAATCGGGCCGCGGTAATTGCGGCCCATTAAGCACAGTTAAGCAGTAACGCCTTCGCCTGACGGCTGCGTGTCACCTTTAGTTTCCTTCGTCGTTGGTAGTTCTTGCTCCAACATTTGCTTCTCAAACATTTTGAAGAATGGGAAGTAGATGATTAGATCAAGAATTAATAAACCAATGACGAGCAATACTGGCGCAAAGGTCCAACCGCTACCCCACGAAGCACCTATCAGTGCCGGTGTTGTCCAAGGTGTTGTAGCGACACCCATACCCACAAAGCCGACATGCACAGCAAAATACGCAATCGTAGCGTTGATGACTGGAGCGAAGACGAACGGGATAAACAAGGTCGGGTTCATCACAACTGGGCTACCGAAGATCACAGGTTCGTTGATTTGGAAAAAGCCAGGCACCGCACTCATTCGACCAATGCTCTTAAGGTGAACAGAACGGCTAAACGACATCAGCATAACAAGAGCAAGTGTTGCACCAGAGCCGCCAATAAAGATGTAAAAATCCCAGAACGGTTGAGTAAATACGTTTGGAATCGGTTCACCTGCAACAAAGGCTTCAATGTTGGCACCAATGTTGGTCAAAAAGATTGGAGAAAGCAGTCCAACAACAATTGCAGCACCATGAATACCCGCAAACCAAAGCAGCTGGCAAAGCAATAAAGCGCCAATAATGGCAGGCAATGAGTTAGACGCACTAATTAGCGGTTTAAAGATCGCCATAACAGCATCTGGAATCAGCATGTCGTACTGGGTTTGTACGAAAAGGCTAAGTGGATATAAGGTAATGAATATCGCTAAGACTGGTAGCAATACTTCAAATGATCGCGCAATCGCCGGTGGCACCTGCTCTGGCATGCGAATCGTAATATTGTGCTTTTTCATAAAACGGTAGAGCTCCACCGAGAAAAATGCACACATCACTGCGGTGAAGATCCCGGTTCCGCCCATGTGAGACATAGACAACGCGCCATCTTTAGCTGGGGCCGCAATGAGTAAAAAAGACATTAGTGACAATACAGCACTCGTGATCCCATCCATCTTGTAAGCCTTCGCTAAACTATAAGCAACGCCCAGCGAAACAAAAATGGTCATGATCCCCATCGACATGTTGTAGGGCATCATTATGGTATCAAAATGTGTAGTGGCGAAATCGAGCCAAATTCGACCAAAAGTAAAGGTTGTATCTTCGGCAAATGGGGGGAATGCAAAAATCAAAATGAAACTACCGACAATAATAAACGGCATTGCGACAATAAAACCGTCTCTCATTGCGCGAACATGGGGCTGATTCCCCACTTTAGCTGCTATAGGGGCTATATGCTTTTCGACTGCGCCTATAATTGCGTCATAAAGCTTCATAGAATCCATCCTTATTTTAGGCAAAAGAATCCCGCATCAAATATTTATATTTGATGTACAGTTATCTTTTTAATTTAAAACTATAGTTTAGTTAATTAATTCTAATGCTTGCTCTAGTACTTCTTCTCCCTTCATCATTCCATAATGCTGAGGAGAAATAGCATCAATGTTTTTACCATGCTCTTGCGCCGTTTTTCTTAGCTCTTCTAGCTGAAAGCGTACTTGAGGCCCGAGAAGACAAACATCGTACTCTTTAATTGCATCTTCAAACGCATTCACTGACATTGCATCAATTTTGCACTCAATACCTTTATTTTCAGCAGCTTGCTCCATTTTCTTAACAAGCATACTGGTGGACATCCCTGCGCTACAGCATAAAAGGATCTTTTTCATAGCCTTACTCCCGTTGTGTAAATTTCAACCTGCAAAAACTGTAGCAAAAATAACCAAGACAAAAAAGCGCAACCGGTTGCATTATTCGTGAACACAATCCCAATTTAGAAAATACCACCTATTTTTTTGTAATTATTTAGGTCTAGGATAAAAGTCATAAAATAATTTAAGACATCACATTAAGTTTCAAGTTATCAATATTTTACTACTGACAACGTCGTTATTAATTTCTTAAAAGGAATAGAGAATGAAATTTAATAAATTGGCTATTGCAACGCTTGTAAGTGCCGCACTATCACAACACTCATTTGCTCAAACCGACTCTAAAGGCACAATTTATCTAACGTTTGATGATGGACCAATCAATGCATCTATTGACGTTATTCAAGTACTTAACCAGGAAGATATCAAAGCGACGTTTTACTTTAATGCTTGGCATTTAGATGGAATTGGTGATGAGAATGAAGACCGTTCCCTAGAAGCCTTAAAGCTCGCATTAGACACTGGTCATATTGTTGCGAACCACAGTTACGATCACATGGTGCACAACTGCGTGGATGAGTTTGGACCGAACAGTGCTGCGGAGTGTAATGCGACCGGGGACCACCAGCTTAACTCGTATCAAGACCCTGTTTACGATGCCTCAATGTTTACGGAAAACTTATCTGTGTTAGCAAAGTATTTGCCGAACATTACAAGCTACCCGAACTACAAGGCAACAGAATTTGCTAGACTGCCCTACACCAACGGTTGGCGAGTGACGAAAGACTTCAAAGCAGATGGGTTATGTGCCACGTCTGATGACCTGAAACCTTGGGAACCAGGATATGTATGCGATACATCCAACCCATCCAACAGTGTAAAAGCAGCTATCGAGGTTCAAAATATCCTAGCGAATAACGGCTATCAAACTCATGGTTGGGATGTGGACTGGGCACCTGAAAATTGGGGCATTGAAATGCCAGCAAACAGCCTTACAGAAGCAGAAGCATTTCTTGGATATGTGGATTCCGCGTTAAACACTTGTGCACCAACAACGATTAACCCGATCAACTCCAAAGCTCAAGAGTTCCCATGTGGTACACCTTTACACGCCGATAAAGTTATCGTATTAACTCACGAGTTCCTATTTGAAGATGGTAAGCGTGGCATGGGTGCAACGCAAAACCTACCTAAGCTCGCTAAGTTTATACAGTTAGCAAAACAAGCGGGTTATGACTTCGACACAATGGATAACTACACACCGAACTGGCAAGTTGGTCATAACTACGACGCTGGCGATTACGTCTTACACCTAGGTACTGTATACCAGGCTGTAACAAACCATGCTGCACAACAAGATTGGGCACCGTCTCCAACCTCTAGCCTCTGGACAAATGCAGACCCAGCCACTAACTGGACTCAGAATGTTTCCTATAAACAAGGTGATGTGGTGACTTATCAAGGTTTGCGTTATCTAGTTGATGTACCGCACGTGTCCCAAGCAGACTGGACTCCGAACACTCAAAATACCTTGTTCACAGCTCTATAGGCTGTTCCTACTATCACCATGTAGTAGTTTGCGCGAGGCATACCCCTCGCGCTTTTTTGTTTTGAAGATCCAGATACAACAAAGCCCCGACTTTCATCGAGGCTCTGTCTTAAAATATGGTACCGGTGGACGGAGTTGATTGGACTGGCATTCCTGCCGCCACCGCGAAGGCAACGCTAACTTTCTTTTGATATTTACGAACACCTAAAACGACGAAAGGCCGCTATAAAAGCGACCTTTCTATGTATGGTACCGGTGGGCGGACTTGAACCGCCACGCCCGAAGGCAACGGATTTTGAATCCGTCGTGTATACCAATTTCACCACACCGGCATCTTTGGGCTATTGCCCTTTGATGGTTGGCATTATACGTAAGCTTTTGACCTGCGCAAGCAGAAATACCTTAAATAACTATCGTTTGCTGATAATTTCGCCACAAAGTGTGACAAAGCTGTACTCATAAGAAACGTACGCTCCATTTTCTACTACTCTTCCAGATGAAAATGAGTATACGAAACTCTTTTTAAGTTCTATTCACTGTAATATCAGAAACATAACCATTCCCAATGCTCGACAACGCATTATGGAGCATCTCTGCGGCATCTTCTGCTTGCATGAAGTGACTCGTGTCCATCGTATTGCCGCTTGTTTTCCAGAATTCCGTATCCATTCCACCAGGATAAACCGCGATGATTTTCATAGGTTTTCCTTTTAGCTCCAAACGAACCGACTCAATTAATCCTTTGACGGCCCATTTCACTGCACAATACGTAGACTCTTGCGCTTTAGGTTGTTGCGCGGCTGTAGACATGATCATGACCACTTTTATTGGATGATCTTTGTAACGCTTTACTAACTCTCTTAACACATGAATCGCAGAATTCAGGTTGTTATCAATCAACTTTTGAATCTCTTCCGGCTCCTGCTCTTCCAGTAAGCCAAAATAACCACTTCCCGCACTATGAATGACCATTTCAGGGGACTGTTTCACCCCATCAAAGAGCTGTTTCACATTTTGGTGCAATGAGAGGTTGCAAGCTTGATAACCAACGTTATGAGAGAGTTGTTTTGCTAGTGCGGATAGTTTTTCTGTATTTCTTCCTATTACATACGTCTCTTTGCCTTCCGCATCATAACGCTTTGCTAGTTCCGCCCCTAAGCCGCTACTTGCACCTGTAATTACAATCATGCGCTACCTCTTTTCAATCACATACTTTTAATTCATCTATCAATTAAGGTAACAGAATCGTGGTAATTCACACCTCAAGAGCACCATTCTTTGAAGCAAGCAGCTTTCTTACTTTCGTGATGCATGAAATATCAAGCAGAACGACGGGCATTTAACCTATGCTTAAGCAAGAATAACTTTCTGAATTTTCTATCGACTTTCTAGTGAGAACTGAATAGGAGCAAAGAATGACTGGGTCAAAATGGCAGTGGTTACTGAAACAGATGACACGAAAACTGTGGGTCCGGACGTCACTCTACGCATTACTAGCTGTTGCTACCGCCTTAATGTCGATTGTTTTAAACCAGTTCATTACTCTGCCCCCTGCCATCAACGTCAGCAAGGATTTGTTGAACAACATATTAAATATCCTCGCAACCTCCATGCTTGCAGTGACTACATTCTCTCTCAATATTATGGTCTCAGCGTACAGTGCCGCTAGTGCAGGGGTAACGCCGCGAGCGACAAAACTGTTGATGGAAGACAGCACAACACAAAATGCCTTAGCAACCTTTCTTGGCTCTTTTCTATTTAGTTTGGTAGGAATTATCGCGCTAGGTATTGGGGCCTATCATCAACAAGCACAAATTTATCTATTCATCGTGACTATCGCCGTAATCGTGATGATCATACTCACTCTGCTACGTTGGATTCAGCACCTTTCCGTACTAGGAAGGGTCAGTGAAACCACTTCATACGTAGAGCAAGCCTTGTTAGATGCGATAAGAAAACGGGGTAAAGAGCGCTGGCTAGGTGCCCACCCATGGAGCCACCCAGAGCATAAGCCCAGAGGAAGTAAACCTATTTTGAGCCAAGAAATTGGCTACTTACAGCATGTTGATATGCATCACCTCGATAGTATTGCTGAAGCAAACCAATGCACCATCTACCTTGAGCGACAACCGGGAAGTTTTGTGTACGTAGGTCAACCATTGGCTTGGGTTTGTGGAGAGTTGCCAGACGAAAGCGAAGTAACGGCAGCCTTCACGATTCGAACGGAGCGTTCATATGATCAGGACCCTCGCTTTGGTTTAGTCGTTATGGCGGAAATCGCCTCACGAGCACTATCTCCGGCTGTAAATGATAATGGCACCGCGATTGACGTTCTTGGGCGTTCTGTACGATCACTTTCATTATGGGGAGACCTACTCAGTGAGCCGCCTACCAAAACTCGATATCCTAGACTATTTGTGCCCGCATTGAGCTGCCAGGATTTGTTTGATGATGTCTTTTTGCCGATAGCACACGATGGTGCAGCGCAACTCCAAATACAGATTCGCCTACAAAAGGCCTTGCTAGCTCTCTCTAGTATGCACCCTAAGTTATTTTTGTCACCAGCAATCAAGCTGTCAGAAAAAGCTTTAGAGCTTTCATTAAGCCAACATTATACCGAAGATGAGAAACACCAACTCTCTCAGCTATCTAATCTGGTCACAGACCAAAAAGCCAATGGTTAAGAGAGTCGAATTCAGTTGAAACATATTGCTGCACGGCCTCGTGTATCATGACATGTGCTGATAACGTAGGGCAGAAAAGTCTCTTCGTTTATACACAATTAAAGACTCTGTGCGTTAGGTCTCTTTTCTCTTGGTGAGGGAATCTATATTCTGACGCACAATTTTTAAGGTAAGTGATGGAATAATGACAACGTCTACAACTCTTCCACCTGCTGGTCTCTTTCGTCGACTTGCAGCGTTGATTTACGACACATTGATTATTATCGCAATTGAAATGATGGCCGCTGGTATTGTTATGGCCGTTGTGTTTGCACTAAATGCAGCAGGATTGTTGAGCTATGGCGAGTACGCTGATGCCGCAGATATGCTCGGAAAGCACCCTGTATTGAGCCCTCTATTTACACTTTATCTTGCGGGTGTGTGGATATATTTCTTTGTGTTCTTCTGGACGCGAGCAGGACAAACTCTTGGGATGCGCGCTTGGAAGCTTCGAGTTCGCAATGCCAAAGACGGTGCACCAATTACGGTAACTCAAGCTCTAATTCGTATTTCGACATCTGGCTTTGGCTTGGCAAATCTGACTGTACCGATTGATCCGAAGAAACGTGGTTTCCACGACATTTGGGCCAAAACAGAGGTTGTTGTATTACCTAAGGCAAATTAACTTGTCTAGGAACACAAAAAAGGAAGGCGTAATGCCTTCCTTTTACATTTGGTTCGGTAAAACTTGGTTTATTCGATGATGCTTCAGTTATAGCTTTCTTCGTAGCAGTGCAATCGCAATAGCTAAGAACACCAAACTCGGGGCCAAAGCACCAAACACTGGGGATATGCCATACACCAAGCTTAATGGGCCAAAGAACTCACTGGATATGTAAAAAGTAAACCCGGCAACCACGCCCGACAATACCCTTGCCCCCATGGTCACGCTTCTGAGTGGCCCGAAAACAAAAGATAGCGCCATTAACATCATCACAGCAATTGAAAGCGGCTGAGTCAACTTACGCCAAAACGCCAACTCATAGCGAGATGCATCTTGTTCCGATGCTTTTAGGTAAGTCACATAATCATACAAACCGCTCAGTGACAGTTCTTCTGGCTTCACGGTCACCACGGCTAGCTTATCTGGTGCCAAAGAGGTGTGCCACTCCATCTGTTCGATGTCTTGCTTCGAAATTACGTTTTCATTTTCCATGTCCGTAATTTGTACGTAGCGCATCAGCCAGTTGTTATCTTGTTGGTAGTCGACTTCTTCGGCGAAAATAACTTTTTGTAGATTCTTATCATCATCAAAACGCCACATATTTAAAGCATAAAGCTTGTCGTCTTCGACTTTACCTATAAAGATAAAGTCGTTTGCGTCACGAGCCCACACACCTGAGCGCACAGACACAATGCTACCACCTGATATCGCAAACGCACGTAAGTCACGGGCCATCTTCTGGGCCTCAGGAGCGCCCCATTGACCTAACGCCATAACGACAATCATGAGCGGGACGGCCGTTTTTAGTACCGATAACCCGATATCCAGCTTAGAGAAACCAGCAGCTTGCATCACCACCAGCTCAGAGCTTGAAGCCAACATACCTAAGCCGATCAGGGCACCGAGTAATGCCGCCATTGGAAAGAACATTTCGATATCACGCGGCACACTGAGTAACACAAAGTACAACGCATGAGTGAGGTCGTACACACCTCGCCCTACTTTACGTAGCTGTTCTACATATTTGATGATGCCCGATAAGCCAACAAACGTCGCTAAAACCAAGGCAGTGGTAGAGATGATGGTTCTACCGATGTAAAGGTCTAAGATTTTGAACACAGCTTACGCGAGCCTCTTCTTGCGGAATTTGTCTTTTATTCGTCTAGCAGCAACGCTGTCCATCATATTCGCCATGATAGCAACAATCAGCAACATCGCATTGATTGGCCACATACCAATAGCAGCCGGGATGTCACCATCTTCTAATGCAGATTTGGTTGCACTGATCGCCAAGAAATACGCTAGGTAGATCAGAATCGCAGGCCCCATTTTGGCAAACCGTCCCTGACGCGGATTCACCGCAGACAAAGGAATAACGAGCATTGTTAAGAGTGGAATACACACAAATAACGAAATTCGCCATTGTAGCTCCGCTTGCGCCTCTGGATCTGGGTGACCTATCAAGTCAACCGTTGGGTATGCTTCCCAGTCTCGCCCTTTCTTTTTGACCTCACGTTGGCCGATAACACCTTCGTATTCATCGAATTTCGTGATCATATATTCAACGCGAGTAGGCACACCTTCATAACGCGTACCTTCTTTCATAGTGATGATCTGACGACCGTCCGAAAGCTCTTTTACCTCACCAGAAGATGAGAACATCACACTCGGTAACACCGAATCTCGAGGGCGCATCTGCGCAACAAAAACGTTGCTCAAGGTATTGTCTTTAATGTCATCGATGAACACAACCGATGAACCGTCTGGTGTACCTTGGAACTGACCTTTTTTAAGTAGGTCAACGCTGTTTTCTGACGCTACCTGCTCATAAAGCTGCTCAACGCGGTCTTGAGACCACGGCGATAGCCACAACGCATTGAAAGCCGCCACCGCTGAAGTAATCAACGCTAGGTATAAGGCCGCTTGAACCAAGAATTTATTACCAATTCCTGTCGCGTTCATTACGACAATTTCGCTCTCTGCATACAGACGACCAAATGTGATCAATATGCCGATATACAGACTTAAAGGCAGCATTAACAGACCCATTGCTGGCATGTTCAAACCAACAATCGAGAAAATCAATCCAGCAGGAATATCCCCGTCAGAAGCATCAGCAAGAACACTTATGAATTTCTGGCTTACAAACACCAAAAAAAGTACGAAAAAAATCGCAAATTGGCTCTTGAGTGTTTCGCGGATCAAATATCTAACAATAATCACGCTGAAATTACCTATACAAAACTTGTTTTTTTGGTCGAATCACTATAGTTTCCCGTTGAACCATTTATTTTTTTAAAAATTATAAACTAGATGTTAGTCGCTTAATCAGCTCTGCATGTAAGCCTGGAGCTAAAATTCAACAAGTAAGCGATCATTATCTAACATTTAGAGCAATTTGTCTTCAGGATGTAGGAGTACGCATGGAGTTCAGTGTAAAAAGTGGCAGTCCAGAGAAACAACGTAGCGCATGTATCGTTGTTGGTGTGTTTGAACCACGTCGCCTTTCTCCAGTAGCCGAACAACTTGATAAAATCAGTGACGGTTACATCAGTTCACTACTTCGCCGTGGTGATCTAGAGGGTAAACCTGGTCAGATGCTGCTACTGCATCAAGTACCAGGTGTTTTGTCAGAGCGCGTTTTACTTGTCGGTTGCGGCAAAGAGCGTGAACTTGGCGAGCGCCAGTACAAGGAAATCATTCAAAAGACGATCAGCACACTTAACGAGACAGGCTCAATGGAAGCGGTATGTTTCCTAACTGAACTGCATGTTAAGGGTCGTGATACATACTGGAAAGTGCGCCAGGCTGTAGAAGCGACTAAAGATGGTCTATACACA
Source organism: Vibrio sp. Vb0598 (assembly GCF_033338935.1). Lineage (NCBI taxonomy): Bacteria > Pseudomonadati > Pseudomonadota > Gammaproteobacteria > Vibrionales > Vibrionaceae > Vibrio > Vibrio sp. Vb0598. Next base: position 15,062 of record NZ_JAWOTP010000019.1, read on the forward strand.
TTTAATCAATTCAAGAGCGTGAAACCTGAGACTCGCCGCCCACTGCGCAAGCTTGTTTTCAACGTACCAACGCGTCGTGAATTGAACTTGGGTGAAAAAGCAATCACTCATGGTCTTGCTATCGCATCAGGTGTCAAAGCCTCAAAAGACCTTGGCAACATGCCGCCAAACGTAGCTAATCCAGCTTACCTTGCTTCTCAAGCTCGTCGTCTAGCGGACGATTACGAAACCGTAACCACCAAAATCATTGGTGAGCAAGAGATGGAAAAACTGGGTATGACCTCTTACCTAGCAGTAGGCCGTGGTTCTAAAAACGAATCTATGATGTCTATCATCGAGTACAAAGGTAACCCTGACTCAGATGCAAAACCGATTGTGCTCGTAGGTAAAGGTCTAACCTTCGACTCAGGCGGTATCTCTCTAAAGCCGGGCGAAGGTATGGATGAGATGAAGTACGACATGTGTGGTGCGGCATCGGTATTCGGTACAATGAAAGCGCTAGCGAAGCTAAACCTACCAATCAACGTTATTGGTGTTCTAGCGGGCTGTGAAAACATGCCTGGCAGCAACGCTTACCGTCCAGGTGACATCCTAACGACCATGTCTGGTCAAACTGTAGAAGTTCTGAACACGGATGCTGAAGGCCGTCTTGTTCTTTGTGACGCACTGACTTACGTAGAGCGTTTCGAACCAGACTGCGTGGTTGACGTTGCAACGCTAACTGGTGCTTGTGTTATCGCACTAGGCCACCATATCAGCGGCGTAATCTCTAACCACAACCCTCTTTCTCATGAGCTAGTAAACGCTTCTGAGCAAGCGAGTGACCGTGCATGGCGTCTACCAATGGCAGACGAGTACCACGAACAGTTGAAAAGCCCGTTTGCGGATATGGCAAACATTGGTGGTCGCCCTGGTGGCACAATTACTGCGGGTTGCTTCTTATCTAAGTTCGCGAAGAAGTACAACTGGGCACACGTCGATATCGCAGGTACCGCGTGGAAATCAGGCGCAGCGAAAGGCTCAACGGGCCGTCCTGTCTCAATGCTTGTCCAATTCCTTTTGAACCGCAGCGGCCAAGAGACAGAAGAGTAATTTCTGAACAAAATCGAAAAGGGCCGCAAGGCCCTTTTTTATTATCCTAATTTTCTAAAATGAAAGTGGGACTTAAGATGGTCTTAGGAAGAGACCCAAGGCAAGTGAGAGAATGATGCAAACTGCAACCTTCTACATCATTAACGAAGAGAGCCCGCAAGCAACGGTGGCTGGCTTTGAAGAATACATCGTGTTTTTGGCTCAGCACTTTGCTCGCCAAGGCGCTAAAGTGTATTTAAACTGCCAAGACAAACCACACGCCGAGCAGCTCGCTGAAGCCTTTTGGCAAGTTGATGCAGACAAGTTCATGGCACATAACCTCGTAGGCGAGGGACCGAAATACGCCACCAACATTGAAATCGGCCATGAAGGTGTAAAACCTAATTGGAACCGTCAGCTGGTAATTAATTTGGCGGAAAATGAGACAACCTTTGCGAACAAGTTTGCTCAAGTGGTAGACTTCGTGCCCTGCGAAGAAAAAGCTAAACAACTCGCAAGAGAAAGATATAAAATTTACCGTCAAGCAGGTTACCAGCTGCAAACGATCGAAATTCAATATCCTTAACGGTCAATCCTTATAGTTAAGGCGATCTTGTTAAGATCCCTCACTTATAAAGATTGACTAAGATTCAACCATCAACGTATCCATTAAAAGAGCGCTATGGAAAAGACATACAACCCAACTTCAATCGAACAAGCTCTGTATCAGACTTGGGAAGAGAAAGGCTACTTTAAGCCACACGGTGACACTACTAAAGAATCATACAGCATCATGATCCCGCCACCGAACGTCACTGGTAGCCTACACATGGGCCACGCGTTCCAAGATACGATCATGGATACGCTTATCCGTTGTGAACGTATGAAGGGTAAAAACACCCTTTGGCAAGTAGGTACTGACCACGCTGGTATCGCAACTCAGATGGTTGTTGAGCGTAAGATCGCTGCAGAAGAAGGCAAAACAAAACACGATTACGGTCGTGAAGCTTTCATCGACAAAATCTGGGAATGGAAAGGCGAATCTGGCGGCACTATCACTAAGCAGCTTCGTCGTCTTGGCGCATCTGTAGACTGGGATCGTGAACGCTTCACGATGGACGATGGTCTATCTAACGCCGTTCAAGAAGTGTTCGTACGTCTATACGAAGACGATCTAATCTACCGCGGTAAGCGTCTAGTTAACTGGGATCCAAAGCTACACACCGCGATTTCAGATCTAGAAGTAGAGAACAAAGACACTAAAGGCAACATGTGGCACTTCCGCTACCCACTAGCAGATGGCGCAAAAACAGCGGATGGCAAAGACTACATCGTTGTTGCAACGACTCGTCCAGAGACCGTGCTAGGCGATACAGGTGTTGCAGTTAACCCAGAAGATCCACGTTACAAAGATCTTATCGGTAAAGAAATCATCCTTCCTATCGTTGATCGTCGCATCCCAATCGTGGGCGATGAGCACGCAGATATGGAAAAAGGTACTGGCTGTGTGAAAATCACACCTGCGCACGACTTCAACGACTACGAAGTAGGTAAGCGCCACCAGCTACCAATGATCAACATTCTGACTTTCGACGCGAACATCCGCGACTCAGCAGAAGTATTCAACACTAACGGCGAAGCAAGCGAAGCTTACAGCACTGAACTACCAGCTAAATACCACGGTATGGAGCGTTTTGCCGCTCGTAAAGCTATCGTTGCTGAATTCGACGAGCTAGGTCTACTTGAAGAAGTGAAAGATCACGATCTACAAGTTCCTTACGGCGACCGTGGTGGCGTTGTTATCGAACCAATGCTAACTGACCAATGGTACGTACGTACTGCGCCTCTAGCGAAAACCGCAGTTGAAGCAGTAGAAAACGGCGACATCCAATTCGTTCCTAAGCAATACGAAAACATGTACTTCTCTTGGATGCGTGACGTTCAAGACTGGTGTATCTCTCGTCAGCTATGGTGGGGTCACCGCATCCCAGCTTGGTACGACAACCAAGGTAATGTTTACGTAGGTCGCACTGAAGAAGAAGTTCGCAAGAACAACAACCTAGAGTCAGTCATTGAACTTCACCAAGACGAAGACGTACTGGATACGTGGTTCTCTTCTGCACTATGGACGTTCGGTACTCAAGGTTGGCCAGAGCAAACTGACGATCTGAAAGTATTCCACCCTTCAGACGTACTAGTAACTGGTTTCGACATCATCTTCTTCTGGGTTGCGCGCATGATCATGATGACCATGCACTTCGTGAAAGACGAAAACGGCAAACCACAAGTACCATTTAAGACGGTTTACGTTACTGGTCTAATCCGTGACGAAAACGGCGACAAGATGTCCAAGTCGAAAGGTAACGTACTTGACCCAATCGACATGATCGATGGTATCGACCTAGAGTCTCTCGTAGAGAAGCGTTGTGGCAACATGATGCAGCCTCAACTAGCGAAGAAGATCGAGAAGAACACTCGTAAGACGTTTGAAAACGGTATCGAAGCATACGGTACAGACGCACTGCGTTTCACTCTTGCAGCAATGGCATCAACAGGTCGCGATATCAACTGGGATATGAAGCGTCTTGAAGGTTACCGTAACTTCTGTAACAAACTATGGAACGCAAGCCGTTACGTAATGATGAACACAGAAGAGCAAGATTGTGGCTTCAACGGTGGTGAGATTGAATACTCACTAGCAGACAAATGGATCGAGTCTCAGTTTGAACTAGCAGCGAAAGCGTTCAACAACCATATCGACAACTTCCGTCTAGATATGGCTGCGAACACACTTTACGAATTCATCTGGAACCAATTCTGTGACTGGTACCTAGAGCTAACTAAACCCGTTCTATGGAAAGGTACTGAAGCGCAACAGCGTGGTACTCGCCGTACACTAATCACGGTACTTGAGAAGACGCTACGTCTAGCTCACCCTGTGATTCCTTACATCACAGAAACTATCTGGCAAAGCATCAAGCCACTAGTTGACGGTGTTGAGGGCGAGACAATCATGCTACAAACTCTGCCTCAGTTTGACGAAGCGAACTTCCACCAAGAAGCGCTAGACGACATCGAGTGGGTGAAAGCGTTCATCACTAGCATCCGCAACCTACGTGCTGAATACGACATCAACCCTGGTAAGCCGCTTGACGTTATGCTGAAAGCAGCAAATGCAGAAGATGCCTCTCGTCTAGAAGCAAGCAAGCAAGTACTGATGTCACTAGCGAAGCTAGAAGCAGTACGCGTGCTTGAAACTGGCGAACAAACTCCTGCATGTGCGACAGCACTGGTTGGTAAGTCTGAGTTGATGATCCCAATGGCAGGTCTGATCGACAAAGATGCTGAGCTTGCTCGTCTAGATGGCGAAATCAAGAAAACTCACGGCGAAATCAAGCGTATCGAAGGCAAACTAGGTAACGAAGGCTTCGTAGCGAAAGCACCTGAAGCAGTTGTTGCTAAAGAGCGTGAGAAGCTTGAAGGCTACAAAGAAACGCTAGCTAAGCTAGAAGAGCAGAAGACAACGATCGCTGCGCTTTAAGCCTCAGTGAAAGAGAAGAATTAACACTTCTCACTTTTGGTTCAAAAGGTTGGTCATCATGGCCAACCTTTTTTGTATACATTTCACCAAAACCATCATCAATAGCTTCCCCCTATCACAACAATACTCATTACCCATTATCATTAATGAGAATTATTATCGATAATGAACTCATCGAAACAAACACGATTGAGTAATTATCATGAAAAAGACACTAACTTTCGCAGCACTGCATTTTACTATCGCATTTAGTGTCGCTTACGTACTCACAGGCGACATTCTAATTGGTAGTTTAATTGCCATGATTGAGCCTTCAGTGAACACCGTAGCCTTCTACTTTCATGAAAAGGCATGGGCAAAAGTCCCAGCACTTAAAGCTCGTCAGTGGATGACCAAATTAAAAACCGCAAGCTTTGCGACCGTGCACTTCAGCGTCGCTTTTACCGTGGTTTACTTACTAACAGGTGATGCATTTGTCGGCGGCGTAATGGCGATGCTAGAGCCGAGTTTGAACACGGTGGCTTACTACTTCCACGAGAAAGTATGGATGCGTAAATCATCAGAAAAAGCTCCAGCACCGCAGTTTTGTTTACATCACCACGCTTAAACATGGAGGCTCACTACGTCTCCTAACGAGAAAAATGACATTTACCATTGACAAGGTTGCGCACCGCAATTAATTTAATTGCGGTGCGCAACTTTATTTTTAGAGGTAAGTGATAATGAACGCTCGTCAACTTCGACACTACTCCCGTCAAGCCGTCCGATTGCTTGGTATGCTTGATAAACAATGCGGCGATGTCGCTCTCACTCCAGTGCAAGCGCACGCATTGGGTGAAATCCAATTGCAGCCATTGACCATCAATCAGCTGGCACAGCAGCTTAATGTCGACAAGTCCAACGCGAGCCGAACCGTTACTGGTTTGATTAAATTAGGTTTGGTCGAGAGCATCGAAAACCCAAAAGACAAACGTAGTCAACTCGTAGCGATTACAGAGCAAGGCCAACAGGCGTTATCACAACTGGACCAACAGCAAAACCACTTCTTTGAACAACTGCTTACCCAACTCGATGACAGCGAGCAAGAGCAACTCAAACTTGGTCTAGAGACTTACCTAAAAGGGCTAACAAAAGTGTGTCAGTCTGAGGAATACGTTCTTCGACCTCTTACTAAAGCAGACAACCCGCAAGTCGCAGATGTGATTCGTAAAGTCTCTGCAGAATACGGCTTAACCGCAGACAAAGGTTATGGTGTGGCCGATCCAACGCTTGATGATATGTATTCGGTTTACAATCAATGCGGGGCCGCCTATTGGGTCATTGAACATCGCGGAGAGATCGTTGGTGGCGGTGGCTTTGCCCCTTTAGCTGGCGAGCCAAATGTGTGTGAACTACAAAAGATGTACTTCTTACCTCAAACACGAGGGCACGGTTTAGCCAAACGCATCGTCGCATTGAGCTTACAATTGGCGAAACAATTTGGGTATCAGCAGTGCTATTTAGAGACAACTGAATGTCTGAGAGAAGCGGTAAGCTTGTATGAAAAGCTAGGCTTTGAGCATCTCGATGCCCCGCTTGGACAAACAGGGCATGATGCATGTGAAGTCGTAATGCTTAAAACACTGTAATAAAGAGCATTACTAAGAGTTAAAGCACAACATGGGTAACACAAAGCTCCTGGCTCAAGGCAACAGTGAAGTTTTGGTGCTGCCCATCCAACTCAACAGACAACTGGTAGAGATCACTTGGATCAGGATCAGTAAGATCGGCATACTTTGGCGCTTCGATCTGGAATAAAGCGCTCGCATGCTCCGCTCGGACATCAATAGGAATATGGTAAGTCATACCATTAAACTTAACCGATGCAGAGACCAGGCCCGGCGAAAAAGTTTGATAGTACAAGTCTACTTTAAACTCACAACCACCACCGTGGTGCCAAATCTGTTCGGTAGCCACGCGGTCTAAACGCACATTGCGAATGAACTGCAGATACGGTTCTTGCCATACCCCTAAGCGCTCATCACTTTTTTTATATTCATGATCGGACAGAGAGCACAGCTCAGGTTTATCTTCATCAAACAGAAGATCCTCTTCTTCCTCTAAGAACAAGATTTCAAAGCGGTTACGCCCCATTTGCATGAACGGACGAATGTCTTTCTTGTAGACATTTTGAGAACCGTCACAGTCGAACAATGCTACTCCGTTCAAACGCACTTCTGCATGGTAATCCACACCACCCAACACCATTTCTACCGCTGGGAATGCCATCATGGATTCGTCCACTTCAATGTCATGCATCAGGTGCCACTCTTGCTGACGAATTGCTTCTTCTGTCATTTCAGCTGGCAATACCTGACTCAAAGGAGCAGGGAAAGTAATGTCATCCTGTGGGATAGAAAGGTCCGTCAGTGGAGAGACTTGCCATAAACCGGCGAGTGAGAGTTGCATATACACCTTGAGCTAGATCAATTTTCACGCATTATAGGGAGAAATCCCCTATAAACTCAATGTGAATTATTTATCGCCTCCACATTCGTCAGTTTTTCAAGGTATAAAAAAACCAGCGTTAAACGCTGGTTTTTCCAAAAGTAGTGAGCTTTGATTACTCGTCGTCTTCATCTTCTTCAGGGTAAAGCGCATCTTCGCCTTCGTAGTACGTACCCCAACCGTCATAGATGATGTCGTATTTTTCTGCCAAGTGAATCAATTTTTCAACTTGCGCATCAATCGCTTCTGCGTCAAGTGCGGACTCCATAGTCGCATCACAGCAAAGCAACTTGTTACCATCTTCATCTTCAGTTTCTTCTGCTTCAAGAACTTCAAAGCCCATCTTGAATGCTTCAACTACCGCTTTTTCTAGCGTGTCAAAATCTTCTGCAAACAGGTGGTGCTCAATTTCGTATAGCGAATCTGGATCGCTGCCATCTTCTAGCAATGCTGCAATGATATCGCGAGTCTCTTCCTTTTGAATCTCAATTAATTCTTCTACTGATAGATATTCATCTTCGTGAGACATGTTTTGGCTCCAGATTAGTTACTTGATGGAAACACAATACCCGATACTGAGTATGCTGATCCGGTGAAATATGGCATGGATTGCGATGAAAAGCCACAAACAAACATCATACCACTGCGATTCTTATCGGTTATTTGAATCTAAATATTAAACCGACCACACAAAGAAACAAAAAATTAACAAAGAATGGCATTTTTTAATATTCAGAACATCCTAATTGACACTTAATGTGGTTATTTTCTCTTTCTATGCGTGTTTATGATGCTTTCTTGAATACACTCACGTGTAAAACGAAGAAGCATAACGAATAAATTCACTTTAATAATGCATAATTTAGAATAAAAATGCACGTTTTATGCACTGTGCATGTATTCTTTCTCAACGGGAAAATTAGAATAAAAACGCACGCACTCTAATTTTAGCAAAATAGCATTTATATCTAATAGCAAATTTAATAAGAACAAAAATAAAAATAAAAAACTCACAAAGTCAAAAATATCAGAATATAAACAAAGCTTGATAACTTGCATCTTTCTAGGAAGCTTGTCATAACTAATGGCTGGAAAATTTGTAAGGATACAAAATGAGCAAGCTGTACGTTGGATCAGAAGTTGGTCAACTTCGACGAGTTCTATTAAATCGCCCTGAACGCGCCCTAACCCACTTAACTCCGTCAAACTGTCATGAGTTGCTATTTGATGACGTTCTTGCTGTAGAAGCGGCAGGTGAAGAGCACGATGCATTCGCACGTACGCTGCGCGAGCAAGACGTTGAAGTGCTTCTCCTCCACGATTTACTGGTCGAAACCCTCGCCGTTCCAGAAGCAAAACAATGGCTGCTGAACACTCAGATTTCTGACTTTCGCTACGGGCCAACATTTGCGCGAGACCTACGCCAATACTTTTCAGAAATGGATGATGAACATCTTGCCTGCATCTTTTTAGGTGGCTTAGCTTACTCAGAGCTACCGATCTCCTCATCTTCTATGCTGCCAAAAATGAAGCGTCCTCTCGACTTTGTTATTGAGCCACTGCCTAATCACCTATTCACTCGTGATACCTCGTGTTGGGTTTATGGCGGCGTTTCTCTTAACCCGATGATGATGCCTGCACGTCAACGTGAAACAAACCACCTACGTGCGATTTATCGTTGGCACCCAATTTTTGCTGGCCAAGATTTTATCAAATACTTCGGTGACGATGATCTGCATTATGATAACGCGAATGTCGAAGGCGGTGATGTGTTGGTTATTGGTAAAGGTGCAGTTCTTATCGGTATGTCTGAGCGTACGACTGCGCAAGGTGTAGAGAACCTTGCAGCGAGCCTATTTAAAGCAGGCCAAGCTACCGAGGTGATTGCAATTGATCTGCCTAAACACCGCTCATGTATGCATTTAGACACTGTGATGACCCATATGGATGTAGATACTTTCTCTGTCTACCCAGAGATCATGCGCAAAGATCTCGACACATGGCGCTTAACACCAAAAGGCAACGGTGAAATGCATGTTGAAGCCTCACATAACTATCTGCACGCGATTGAGTCCGCTCTTGGCTTAGATCAGCTGAAAATCATCACCACTGGTGGCGACAGCTATGAAGCGGAACGCGAACAATGGAATGATGCCAATAACGTTCTAACTGTAAAACCGGGCGTAGTAATTGGTTACGAACGCAACGTATACACCAACGAAAAATACGATAAAGCTGGCATCAAAGTACTGACAGTACCTGGTAACGAGCTTGGTCGTGGTCGCGGTGGCGCTCGCTGTATGAGCTGTCCAATAGAACGAGACGATATATAACTTACTCGTCCCTTTACATTAGGTGAATCAAAACTAAGGTTGATGTGAATACATCAACCTTTTTTAGCTTTAATTAAAAATAACCATTCACAATAAAAGCATTTATATGTTTTAATAAATTCTATTAATCTAATCACATGTACTAAGGGACGAGCTATGGCTTTCAATTTACGTAACCGCAACTTTTTGAAGCTATTGGACTTCTCAACCAAAGAAATCCAGTTTTTGCTCGAACTGTCTGCAGAGCTGAAAAAAGCTAAATATGCAGGAACAGAGCAGAAGAAACTTCAAGGTAAAAACATCGCACTAATCTTTGAGAAATCTTCGACTCGTACCCGATGTGCGTTTGAAGTCGCTGCCTTTGACCAAGGTGCTCAAGTCTCTTACATCGGCCCTTCTGGCTCGCAGATCGGTCATAAGGAATCGATGAAAGACACAGCTCGTGTTCTTGGTCGTATGTACGACGGGATTGAATACCGAGGCTTTGGCCAATCCATTGTTGAAGAGCTTGGTACTTATGCTGGTGTTCCAGTGTGGAATGGTTTAACGGATGAGTTCCACCCAACCCAGATCCTTGCTGACTTCCTGACCATGCAAGAGCACGGCCGTGGTAAACAGCTGCATGAAATAACCTTCGCTTACCTAGGTGATGCGCGCAACAACATGGGTAACTCACTTATGGTGGGCGCAGCGAAAATGGGCATGGATATTCGCCTTGTCGCGCCAAAAGCGTTCTGGCCTGAAGAAGAGCTCGTGGCAACTTGTCAAACTATCGCGCAACAAACCGGTGCAAAAATCACGTTAACAGAAAGCGTTGAGGAAGGTGTGAAAGGTTGTGACTTCCTATACACCGACGTTTGGGTGTCTATGGGTGAGTCTGCCGAGGCATGGGATGAACGTGTAGCGTTAATGACACCTTATCAAATCAATATGGACGTGATTGAGCAAACGGGTAATCCACATGTGAAATTCATGCACTGCCTTCCAGCTTTCCACAATGATGAAACCACCGTCGGCAAAGAAGTCGCTGAAAGATACGGTATGAAAGGCCTTGAAGTAACAGAAGAGGTATTTGAATCGGAATACTCCATCGTATTCGACGAAGCTGAAAACCGTATGCATACCATCAAAGCCGTGATGGTTGCGACGCTAGGAAGCTAAACCAGTGCGCAAAAACAGCCGATAAAAACCATGATGTAATAGCTTGCGCTCACGAAAGTTAAGCGTATAATGCTCGGCAATTTGTCTGAGGATTAAGAAATGACCACGCTGATTGCTGACGTAAAAACGCGATTTGCTCTCGCTAAGCGACTACGCTTACGTGGTGTTATTTTCGTTAATTCTATTGAATTTTAAAACCTCCCCATTGGGGAGGTTTTTTTATGTCCAAAATTCCTTTCGGTTATTTGGATGTAGTCATCAATGTTATAGGGAAGAAGATCATGGCGAACTCGCTTTACCAGAAGCACATCATCTCTATTCCAGAGCTTTCACGCGAAGAACTGGAACTTATCGTAGAAACAGCAGGTAGCCTTAAAAAAGCACCTCGACCAGAACTGATTAAAAACAAAGTCGTTGCAAGTTGTTTCTTTGAACCATCAACACGTACACGTTTATCGTTTGAAACAGCGATTCAGCGCATTGGTGGTGACGTGATTGGCTTTGATAATGATGGTAATACCTCTCTGGCGAAGAAAGGCGAAACACTCGCAGATTCAGTACAAGTCATCTCTTCTTACGTCGATGCCTTTGTGATGCGTCATCCACAAGAAGGCGCCGCTCGCTTGGCATCTGAATTTTCAAATGGCGTGCCAGTGATCAACGCGGGCGACGGTGCAAACCAACACCCAACTCAAACGCTACTCGACCTATACACCATCGCGGAAACACAAGGGCGTCTAGACAACCTGAACGTCGCATTCGTAGGTGACCTAAAATATGGCCGCACAGTGCACTCACTGACTCAAGCCTTAGCAAAGTTTAACAACATCCGCTTCTTCTTTGTTGCACCAGATGCGCTGGCAATGCCAGATTACATCTGCGAAGAACTAGACGAAGCTGGCATTCAATATAGCCTACACACAGACATGGAAAGTGTGATTCCTGAACTGGATATTCTGTACATGACACGCGTACAGAAAGAACGCTTTGACGAATCGGAATACGCACATATTAAGTCGGCTTACATCCTAACGGCGGCACTACTAGAAGGCGCGCGTGAGAACTTGAAAGTACTGCACCCACTACCACGTGTGGATGAAATTACAACTGATGTTGATAAAACGCCTCATGCTTACTTCTTCCAGCAAGCTCAAAATGGCGTGTATGCTCGCCAAGCACTGCTGGCGCTTGTTCTAAACGAAACACTGTAATCGAGGGGAAAAATCATGGCTAAAGAAACTCAATTGCAGGTAGAAGCAATCAAAAATGGTACGGTCATCGACCACATCCCTGCGCAAATCGGCATCAAAGTATTAAGACTGTTCGATATGCACAATTCATCACAACGCGTAACGATTGGACTGAACTTGCCATCATCAGCACTCGGTCATAAAGATCTACTCAAAATCGAAAATGTGTTTATCAATGAAGAGCAAGCGAGCAAGCTAGCGTTGTATGCTCCTCACGCGACCGTGAATCAAATCGAGAATTATGAAGTGGTGAAAAAGCTCGCGTTAGAGCTTCCTGAGCGCATCAATGATGTATTTGAATGCCCGAATTCAAACTGTATTTCTCATAATGAACCAGTAGAAAGCAGCTTTAGCGTGTTCGAGAAGAAACAAGAAATCCGCCTAAAGTGTAAATACTGCGAGAAAGTGTTCTCACGCGAGATCGTAACCGAGCGATAAACACGCCGCACGACTAGGCTGTGATACGTTTAAAATACCCTGCAATGTCAGGGTATTTTGCTCTTTACCTACCGAGGGTTTAGAGGCAAACTGAGAATCTTTATTCCCTACAACTGATGGAAAAAATCAAATGACGAAAGTACTTCACACTGAGTCTGCACCAGCAGCAATCGGTCCTTACGTTCAAGGCGTAGATCTAGGTAACATGGTTCTTACTTCAGGCCAAATCCCAGTAAACCCAGCGACAGGTGAAGTGTCTGCTGATATCGCAGAACAAGCTCGTCAGTCTCTAGAAAACGTAAAGGCTGTAGTTGAATCTTCAGGTCTTAAAGTATCTGATATTGTAAAGCTAACGGTTTTTGTTAAAGACCTAAATGACTTTGGCACAGTGAACGAAGTTTACGGCAAGTTCTTTGATGAGCACGGCGTAGCAAACTACCCTGCACGCTCTTGTGTAGAAGTGGCTCGCCTACCAAAAGATGTTGGCATCGAGATTGAAGCAATTGCAGTTCGCAAATAATTGTACTTGCTGACAAACATAAAAAACGGGTAGCTCAGGCTACCCGTTTTTTATTGTCTTTTCGTGATGATATCGCAGTAAAACTTAAGCAGCATTAAGCTGTTTGACTTCTTCATCTAACGATTCAAGCTTCTCTTTCATCTGTTCACGACAGATATTCGCTAACTCGCGAATGCCCTCTTTACCATAGCCTTCAGTGCTGATTGGAGGTAGCATTTCAACAATCACATGACCATTGTTCCAACGGTTCAGCTTAATTTTATTCGTCGAGCTACATACGATAGGAATGATTGGCACACCTGCACCAATTGCCGCATGAAAAGCACCTGTTTTGAATGGCAGCAAACCACGCCCACGAGAACGCGTGCCTTCAGGGAACATCCACACCGAAACATCACTTTCTTTCATGCTGCTCACGACCTGATCGATAGTACCTTTTGCTTTAGAGCGATTCGCTCGGTCAATCAGAATGTTACCCGTAAGCCAGTAAAGCTGACCAAACAGTGGCATCCAAGCCAAGCTCTTTTTACCTACTGTCACAACTTTCGGAGTCACAGCCGCAGAAACAGTAAACATGTCCCAGTTGTTCTGGTGGTTAGCAATGTAAACATGTTGGCCGCGTGAATACGCATCTTCAGGGATACGCAACTCTAACTTAATCCCAAACACACGAGACATCTTGGCAAACAAACGGCCAAAAGTGAAAACGTGCTTAGGGTTTCTAGGGCTTAATAGGCAGTAACCACAACCACCAATAAACATAACAATCGCAAAGATAGCGACAGCAAATACACGTAACAGTGCAATCATTCTTGTTCTCCAGGAACCGGCTTTTGCCAGATACAGCTATTAATATATCTCTTTCCATAAAGGGAAAATATGGTCATGAGAGTGATATAAAAAAGCCGAAACTCAGGTTTCGGCTCTCTTGATATCCAAGTTACCTGCGGAGCAGTTTAACTTGCCTAGCTCACTCGCTCAATATTTGCGCCAAGTGCAGCCAGTTTATTTTCGATTTTGTCGTAACCACGGTCGATATGGTAAATACGATCAACGACGGTTTCGCCTTTAGCAATGCAACCTGCAATAACCAAACTAGCCGAAGCTCGTAGATCGGTTGCCATCACTTGCGCACCGCTGAGTGACTCAACATCACCACAGATAACCGTATTGCCTTCGATCTCAGCTTTAGCGCCCATACGCATGAGTTCTGGTACGTGCATAAAGCGGTTTTCAAAGATAGTCTCTGTGATCACGCCTCCACCTTTCGCCATCATGTTCAGTAGCGTAAATTGAGCTTGCATATCCGTCGGGAAACCAGGATGTGGCGCAGTACGTACACTTACCGCTTTTAGCTCGCGGTCGGTCATATCAACGGAGATCCAATCTTCACCCGTTTCGACAAGCGCGCCAGCTTCTTCCAACTTGGCGAGAACCGCTTCAAGCAAATGAGCATTAGTGTTGCGACATACCACTTTACCGCCAGATACTGCTGCTGCGACAAGGAATGTTCCCGTCTCAATACGGTCAGCAACCACGTTGTGTTTACAGCCGCCTAGGCGCTCAACACCTTCAATCGTAATGGTATCTGTGCCAGCGCCAGAGATTTTTGCGCCAAGCTTATTTAGGAAATCAGCGGTATCGACGATTTCAGGCTCACGCGCAGCGTTATCTAGTGTTGTTGTGCCTTCCGCTAGCGCTGCAGCACACATGATGGTGATCGTCGCGCCTACGCTGACTTTATCCATCACGATGTGCGCGCCTTTTAGACGACCATCCACTTCTGCTTTCACATAACCATCTTCTAATGTAATGGTTGCGCCAAGCTGCTCTAAACCAGAAATATGCAGATCCACAGGACGGGCACCAATGGCACAACCGCCTGGTAAAGAAACCTGACCTTGACCAAAGCGCGCCACCAAAGGACCTAAAGCCCAAATAGAAGCACGCATGGTTTTCACTAAATCATAAGGCGCGCAGTATTCTGTAATACTGCTTGGATCAACATGAACAGAGCCATTGCGGCTTACTTTCGCGCCTAAACGCTTAAGCAATTCCATGGTTGTGTCGATATCACGAAGGTGTGGTACGTTTGCCACTTCTACTGGCTCTTCCGCCAAGATAGACGCAAATAAAATCGGCAGTGCTGCGTTTTTTGCACCTGAAATGGTCACTTCACCAACTAGTGGTTTATCTGACCCAATAACTCGAAACTTTTCCATCAATAAACCTTAAAGCGACATCAATTTCTTATCACGAGCCCACTCTTCTGGTGTGAACGCTTTGATTGATAATGCGTGAATGTCGTTACGCTGGATGTATTCCATCAGAGGAGCATAAATTAGCTGCTGCTTCTTAACGCGGCTCATTCCATCGAAACAAGCATCAACAGCAACCACTTCATAGTGGCTACCTTCACCTTTCACATGCACTTCTTGAAGGTTTAGTGCTTCTTCTAATAACTGTTGTACTTTTGCGCTATCCACAATTTACCCCTGATAATTCTGTATGTGTTTGGCCACTAAAGATTCAACATTGCTCAGTTGAAACAAAGTGCGCAGTTGCGCCGGCACGAAACTGAGCATTATATGACAGTTTTGCTTTTTTGCATGCTCTAATAAGTGGATTAACATCACCATTCCTGCAGAGTCGACGCGCTCTATCTCTTTTAGCGAGCATTCCAGCTCCGATTGAGCAGGTTGCCATTGCTGTGCATAGGCCCACAATGAAGGCACTGTGTCTCTATCAAGTGCCCCTGTTAGCTTAAGAATGTTTTGATCCAATTGCCACTGAGCGGGAGTCTGGGCCATTATTTCTTCGCCTCGAAGCGGATCGGTTCTGCGGCCAATTTTTCTAAGTCTTTAGCAACAGATAGAATGCCTTCTTGACGAATTTTACTGTTCCATTCGGATTGTTTACTAGAAAGCAAACTAATGCCCTCTGCAATCATATCGAATGCTTCCCACTCACCAGACTGGTTGTCTTTACGCAGTTTAAACTCAAGTTTGATGTTTGGACGCGGAGTATCGATGATATCAACTTTAATGCTTGTAATACGCTTAGAGTCATCAATGCTAGGCTCAGGACCAAACTCAATTTTTTGGTCAGAGTATTGCGTCAACACTTGTGCATAAGACGCAATCAGGTAAGCACGAAATGCATCGATAAACTCAAGTACATCTTCACGCTTAGCACCTTTTAAGTTTGGACCAAGAAGTTTTAACCCTGCATAGCGGTAGTTGACGTAAGGCATTAGCTCTTCTTCAACGATCACTTTAAGTAAATTTGGATCTTGTTTGATTTTCGGCTGTTCGGCTTTCAATCTTTCGAACGTGACTTCAGCTACCTGCTTCATCATCTTATAAGGTTCAGTTTTATCCACCTCTGCTGCAGTTGTTCCAAAGACGCTAAACACAGCACAAACTGAAAGTAGTAATCTCGCTAACATAGTTATTCCTTACTTGAGTCGTCTGAACCACCTACGCTGTATAGTACTTGACCAATTAAGTCTTCAAGCACAAGCGCCGATTTGGTGTCTTCGATGGTATCACCATCCACCAGCATGACTTCATCATCAAAAACGAAGCCAGGTACTAAACCAATGTATTGCTCACCAATCAGGCCAGATGTCAAAATTTGTACGCTCGACGTTTCTGGGAACTGATTGTATTTGCTATTGATAGATAGTGTTACAACTGGCAATAAGTTGTCTGGGTTAAGCGAAATACTACTTACTCGACCAATCACAACGCCCCCCACTTTTACGGGAGAACGAACTTTTAAACTGCCAATATTATCGAACTCGGCTTTGAGGGTATAAGTATCACCAGAGCCAATGCTTTTTACGTCAGCAACTTGAAAAATCATCACAAGAATCGCGCAAATTCCCGCTAATACAAAGCTGCCAACCCATAATTCAGTTTTACGTGTTTGTTGCATGATTAATTCCCAAACATCAATGCGGTCAGTACAAAGTCTAATCCTAGTACTGCTAAAGAAGAATGCACAACAGTGCGCGTAGTTGCTCGGCTGATCCCTTCCGATGTTGGAATAGCATCATAACCGTTAAATAGAGCGACCCAAGTAACCGTAATTGCAAACGCAAAACATTTGATCATACTGTTACCAATGTCTTGCCCTAGCTCAACAGAGGACTGCATCGCTGACCAAAAACTGCCGTGATCAACGCCTTTCCAGTCAACACCAACAAGCTGAGCGCCCCAAATTCCCACAGCCATGAAAATCATAGCCAGTAAAGGCATTGAGATAACCCCAGCCCAAAACCGTGGTGCAATCACTCGTTTCAATGGGTCTACCGCCATCATTTCAAGGCTAGACAGTTGTTCCGTTGCTTTCATTAGACCTATCTCTGCGGTTAACGCAGAACCGGCACGACCAGCAAACAAAAGTGCAGTAACAACAGGTCCTAATTCACGGAGTAAAGAAAGCGCCACCATTTGCCCCAAACTGCCTTCTGCGCCGTAATCCACCAACACAACATAGCCTTGTAGACTCAAAACCATTCCAATGAACAGACCAGATACGACGATGATCGCCAGCGACTGAACACCAACAGAATAAAGTTGCTTAACAAGCAGAGGAAAGCTTTTGATCGGTTGTGGCTTAGAAAATAGCGCCCCAATCAGCATGAAAGTCGCACGACCAAATGCTCCGCAAATAGAAAGCGTGCGTCGACCCAGCGAGGCGACAAAGTGAATGAAGTTATCGACCATCAAATAAGTCCTTTTCGATACTTTGAGAAGGGAAACGAAACGGTACAGGACCGTCGGCATCACCTTGTAAGAACTGCTGGACACGAGGATCAGAGTTTTGAGTCAGCTCTTCTGGCGTACCATAGGCGATGATTTTTCCATCGGCCATCAGGTATACCCAGTCAGCAATACTCATGACTTCAGGTACGTCGTGAGAAACCACAATAGAGGTCAAACCTAACGCTTGGTTTAGATTGCTAATTAGCTCAACCAAAACGCCCATAGTGATTGGGTCTTGCCCCACAAACGGCTCATCGTACATGATCAGGTCAGGATCAAGTGCGATTGCACGAGCCAAAGCAGCGCGTCTTGCCATACCACCTGAAAGCTCACTCGGCATTAATTGCGCCGCGCCGCGCAGACCGACAGCTTCGAGCTTGAGTAACACCATGGTGCGAATCAAATCTTCCGATAAATCGGTATGCTCTCTCAATGGAAAGGCGACATTATCAAAAACATTCAAATCAGTGAATAAAGCCCCTGACTGGAACAACATGCTCATTTTCTTTCGAGCATGGTAGAGTTTTTTACGCGAGAGAGAGGGAATATTGTCGCCATCAAACCAGATCTCTCCTTGCTCGGGATACAACTGACCACCAATCAAACGCAGCAATGTTGTTTTACCAATACCCGATGGTCCCATAATGGCCGTCACTTTGCCCTCAGGAACATGCAGATCAATATCATCAAAGATCATGCGTTCTCCCCGTGAAAAAGTGAGGTTGTTCACGGTGACTAAATCGTTGTTCGACATATCATCTCTTCTACTGTAGGAGCGTTGCAACTCACGGAATCATCAAGCAGATACTCATCGGAGTTGAATTCTACGTTTAATAAAGTAACGTCGGTACATTTATTAGGCTGCAATCATAAGCACATTGGCGTTGAATTTAAAGCACTGTTCAATTAAATAAAGTCGACTATATCCCTGCAATTTCTCATGGTTTATGACCTAATTAGCACGAAGTGTTTAAATCCTAGACCAGAATTGCTCATTTAAATGAGTGAGATTTACATACATTTTCGTTACTAACCTTTAATTTATTCTTCGTTTATCTTCCATTTTAGGCCGCAAAAGGTCAAAATTAGCGGTTATTCATTTTACTTATTTAATACTTAGGAATTCTCATGCTCGAAGCCGTTGCGTTGCTTATAGTCGGTCTTGTTTTGCTTGTTTGGAGTGCAGATAAACTTGTTTTTGGCTCTGCAGCGATAGCCCGCAACGTCGGTATTTCCCCGCTTGTCATCGGCATGACAATCCTTGCGATGGGCTCATCCGCCCCTGAGATGATGGTATCTGCAACCGCCGCTTGGGATGGCAAAACGGATACAGCGGTGGGTAACGTATTAGGCTCAAACATAGCGAACATTGCGTTAATCCTAGGTATTACAGCGCTGATCAAGCCTTTGTCGATTAGCTCCGCCGTCATCCGCCGAGAACTGCCACTCATGATAGCCGTAACCGTACTCGCTGGTATTCTGCTTTGGAATAGCCATCTCGGTTTTTATGAGGGTGTCTTATTGTTTGTACTCTTTGGGGCATTTTTATTTGCTATGTTGCAAATCAGCCGCAAAGAGCAAAAATCAGGTGATGTTTTTCTTGATGACCAAGAGTCAGAGATCCCAGAAGGCGTCAGTAACCCTAAAGCAATCATGTGGGTGGTTATTGGCTTGATACTGCTTCCTTTGGCAGCCAGCATGCTGGTTGATAACGCGGTAATTATTGCTAAACACTTTGGTATGAGCGACCTTGTTATCGGCCTAACTATTATCGCCATTGGCACTAGCCTGCCAGAACTGGCCGCATCACTTGCGGGAGTTTTAAAGGGTGAAGACGACATGGCTGTCGGTAACATTATCGGTTCGAATGTGTTTAACATTCTGGCGGTAATGGGGATTCCTGGCATCATTAATCCATCGGTGCTCAGTGAGTACGCGATGGGACGTGACTTCTGGGTCATGTTAGGCGTTTCATTGTTACTTGTCGCGATGTGTTTGGGTAAATCACGCAGTATTAACCGTATTGAAGGTGCCATCTTGTTTGTGTGCTTCTTAGGTTACCAAGTGTACTTATTCGCAAACATGACCGCTTAATTACCACGATCAATAAGTAGAGATCTGATATGTCCAATCAATTTGATTTTCGCGCTGCTGCTAAACAAGTTCTTGATATCGAAGTTGCTGCTCTGCAAGAGCTAGATACCTACTTTGATGATCAATTTGAAAAAGCGTGTGAACTTATCCTTTCCAACAACGGCAAAGTTGTCGTTATGGGTATTGGCAAGTCAGGCCATATTGGTAACAAGATTGCCGCCACTCTGGCAAGCACTGGGACTTCTGCGTTTTTCGTTCATCCAGGCGAAGCCGCACATGGTGACTTGGGTATGATTAGCCCTGGTGACATTGTGCTGGCAATTTCTAACTCTGGTGAATCAAACGAAATTTTGTCTCTATTTCCAGTATTAAAGCGCCTGAATATTAAGATCATCAGCATGACAGGTAAGCCAGAATCAAATATGGCCAAGCTGTCTGACTTACACCTGCAAATTACGGTACCTCAAGAAGCTTGTCCGTTAGGCCTGGCGCCAACTAGCAGTACGACTGCCACATTAGTGATGGGAGATGCATTAGCCGTAGCTCTGCTTCAAGCTCGTGGTTTTTCTGCCGAAGATTTTGCCCTATCTCACCCAGGTGGTGCACTGGGGAGAAAACTGCTACTTAAGTTGTCTGATATTATGCACTTTGGAGAAGCGTTACCTAAAGTTTCTCCTGACGCATTAATTCGCGATGCCCTGCTTGAAATTTCAGAAAAGGGGTTAGGCATGACAGCCATCGTCGATGAGCACGATGCTATGCTTGGTATATTCACCGATGGTGATTTACGTCGTACCTTAGACAAGCGTATCGATATTCATACGACGGCAATTGGCGAGGTCATGACGACAAACCCAACCACAGCACACCCTGATATGCTGGCGGTTGAAGGTTTGAACTTGATGCAGAATAAAAACATTAACGCTCTGATTTTATGTAAAGACGAAAAAATTGTGGGTGCACTGAACATGCACGATTTACTAAAAGCTGGCGTGATGTAATATCAGCACAAACATTTAAATCATTTATTAGACGAATAAAGGCAATGGTCAGGGAAGTACTGAGCTAAACGATAGGCCTTCATTATATGAGTTTTACTCGCCTTATTTATTTGCTCTTGATCTTCGTTGTAGCGTGGTGCGGTTATTACCTACTAACCCCTAAAGGCAACGACGCAATTCAAGTAGCACCAGATTCTGAACTGCCCATGTTCAGTGGTTCTGGATTAGAAAACATCACCTACGGTGAAGATGGTGTCCGCAGTTACATCATTCGCTCCACTAACTTAGACCATTATGCTAAGAGTGGAGATACTATTTTTAATAACCCGACTTTGATGGTTTACCGTGAAGGTAGCGTCATTGAATGGAAGGTGACTGCCACAAGAGCAGTGTTAGATGAAGACCAAGTTTTGACTTTATATGACAAAGTCTTAATGCAAAATCTTTTGCCTGGTGCGAGTTTTGATACCATGGCAACAGACAAATTGGTCATTAATCTAACCAATCGTGATTTTAAAGCTGACCAACAAGTGATGTTGGTTGGACCACAATTTGAAACTACTGGAGGCGCAATGCAAGGCAACTTAAAACAGCATACCGCGACTCTGACAGATGAAGTTCAAGGTCGATATGAAACCGTTACACCTTAGCCTACTGGCACTGGTATTGGCGGCGCCTCAAGCGCTGGCACTCAAGTCGGATACTCAACAGCCGGTTTACATAAACTCTGACACCCAACAGGTGGATATGAAGAGTAACCAGGTTGTTTTTGAAGGCGATGTATCTCTTAAGCAAGGGAGCATCAATATCGATGCTGATAGAATCGTGGTAACTCGCGATCCTAAAACCGAAGCAATTAAACAGATTCAAGCATTTGGTAAACCTGCGAAGTTTTCTCAGCTGATGGACGATGGTAAAACACTTAGTGGTCAAGCTACGGAGCTGGATTACCGTATTTCTACAGACGAACTGACCATGAAAGGTCAAGCGCAGCTGGCGCAAGACAACAACACCATCAAAGGTTCTTCGATTCGTTACCAAATTGGTAAACAAAAGCTAGTCGCAGATAGCTCTAAGGAAGAGCGCGTTACGACCATTTTGCAACCCAATCAGATAGAGAACTAATATGGCAGTACTGAGTGCGAAAAACTTGGCGAAAAGCTACAAAAAACGCAAAGTCGTCACTGATGTTAGCTTAGAAGTTGAATCTGGTCAGATTGTTGGGCTACTCGGTCCAAACGGCGCGGGTAAAACCACCTCGTTTTACATGATTGTCGGCTTAGTACCT
Organism: Vibrio sp. Vb0598; assembly: GCF_033338935.1. Classification (NCBI taxonomy): domain Bacteria; kingdom Pseudomonadati; phylum Pseudomonadota; class Gammaproteobacteria; order Vibrionales; family Vibrionaceae; genus Vibrio; species Vibrio sp. Vb0598. The sequence continues at coordinate 37,018 of NZ_JAWOTP010000019.1, forward strand.
CGTGATGAGGGCACCATTACCATTGACGACAATGACATCAGTATTTTACCGATGCATAGCCGTTCACGCCTTGGCATTGGCTATCTTCCGCAAGAAGCGTCGATTTTCCGTAAGCTTTCAGTAGAAGATAACATCATGGCCGTACTTGAAACTCGTCAAGAAATGACGAGGGAAGAGCGCCAAGATAAACTGGAAGATTTGTTGGAAGAATTCCACATCCAGCACATCAGAACCAGTGCTGGTATGGCACTATCAGGGGGTGAGCGACGCAGGGTGGAAATCGCTCGAGCTTTAGCGGCCAACCCTCAGTTCATTTTATTGGATGAACCTTTCGCTGGTGTTGACCCAATTTCGGTTAATGACATCAAGAAAATCATTGAGCATCTGCGCGATCGTGGTCTCGGAGTGTTAATCACTGACCATAATGTACGTGAAACACTGGACGTATGTGAAAAAGCCTATATCGTGAGCCAAGGGCACCTAATTGCATCGGGAACTCCGGCAGAAGTTCTCAATAATGAACAGGTGAAACAAGTTTATCTCGGCGAACAATTCCGTCTATGATTATATTAGGAACGGTAAGATTCTGAGCATTACAAGGTAAGTAACACTGAATGAAACCTTCATTACAACTCAAGCTAGGTCAGCAGTTAGCCATGACGCCACAGTTGCAGCAAGCGATTCGCTTATTGCAATTGTCGACACTCGATCTTCAACAAGAAATCCAAGAAGCGTTGGACTCAAACCCATTATTGGAAGTTGAAGAAGGCCAAGACGAGCCTCTAGCAAACGGTGAAGATAAGTCAGCGGTCGAGGCTGCTGATAGCAACAGTGCTAGCGAACCAACAGAAATTGACGTTCCAGATAGCTCCGATGTGATAGAGAAATCAGAAATTAGCTCTGAACTTGAAATCGACACGACTTGGGATGACGTCTACAGCGCGAATACTGGTAGCACTGGCTTAGCTCTTGATGATGATATGCCCGTCTACCAAGGCGAAACCACTGAATCATTACATGATTACCTCATGTGGCAGCTTGACCTAACACCATTCAGTGAAACCGACCGCACGATTGCATTAGCGATTATTGACGCTGTTGACGACTACGGCTATTTAACTTTGTCGCCTGAAGAGATTCATGAGAGCTTCGATAATGAAGAGATAGAGTTAGACGAAGTAGAAGCTGTTCGTAAACGCATTCAACAATTCGATCCTCTTGGCGTTGCATCGCGTAACTTACAAGAATGTTTGTTACTGCAACTGACGACCTTCCCAGAAGACACGCCGTGGCTTGCTGAAGCCAAAATGATACTTGCGGATCATATTGATCACCTAGGCAACCGAGACTACAAGCTCGTCATCAAAGAGACTAAGCTGAAAGAAGCCGATCTTCGTGAAGTCTTAAAGCTTATCCAACAGTTAGATCCTCGTCCAGGTAGTCGCATCACTCCTGATGATACCGAGTACGTAATTCCAGACGTATCCGTTTTTAAAGACAATGGCAAATGGACCGTTTCTATAAACCCGGATAGCGTGCCAAAATTAAAAGTAAATCAACAATATGCTCAATTAGGCAAAGGTAATAGCGCGGATAGCCAGTACATCCGCAGCAATTTGCAAGAGGCAAAATGGTTAATTAAGAGCTTAGAGAGTAGAAACGAGACGCTACTCAAAGTTGCAAGATGTATTGTTGAACATCAACAAGATTTCTTCGAGTATGGTGAGGAAGCCATGAAGCCAATGGTGCTCAATGATGTCGCTTTGGCTGTGGACATGCATGAATCCACGATTTCTCGTGTAACAACGCAAAAATTTATGCATACACCACGTGGTATTTTTGAATTGAAGTACTTCTTCTCTAGCCATGTTAGTACTGACAACGGCGGAGAATGTTCGTCAACAGCAATTCGTGCACTCATTAAAAAACTGGTCGCAGCAGAGAATACTGCCAAACCACTGAGTGATAGCAAGATTGCTGCTCTTCTGGCTGACCAAGGGATTCAGGTCGCAAGACGTACGATAGCCAAATATCGCGAATCCTTGGGAATTGCCCCTTCAAGTCAGCGTAAACGCCTATTATAAGGCACTAACTGAAAAGGAAAGTCTATGCAAATCAATATTCAAGGCCATCACGTTGATCTTACCGATTCAATGCAAGACTATGTAAATTCTAAGTTTCAGAAGCTCGAAAGGTTCTTCGACCACATCAATCAAGTGCATGTTGTACTAAAAGTTGAAAAAATTACTCAAATCGCGGAAGCTACGCTTCACATAAATCAAGGCGAAATCCACGCATCAGCCGATGACGAAAATATGTATGCCGCGATCGATTCGCTGGTAGATAAATTGGTTCGCCAACTTAATAAGCACAAAGAAAAACTAAACAGTCATTAATCATGCAACTGAGCGAAATACTGTCATTGGACTGCACCAAAAGTGCGGTCCACTGCACGAGTAAAAAACGCGCCCTTGAAATGATCAGCCGTATCGTGGCTGATCAAACGGGCCAAGATTCTACCGAGCTGTTCGAATGCATGCTCAATAGAGAAAAAATGGGCAGTACCGGTATCGGAAACGGTATTGCGATCCCTCACGCGAGAATGCAATCAAGCGACAAGGCCATTGCTGTCTTACTGCAATGTGATGAAGCAATCGAATTTGATGCGATTGACAATCGACCTGTCGATCTTCTTTTTGCGCTCCTTGTACCAGAAGAACAGTGCAAAGAGCACCTCAAGACTCTATCCTCTATGGCAGAACGTCTGAGCGATAAGCAAGTATTAAAACTACTGCGTAATGCTCAGAGTGATGAAGAACTTTACGACATCATGATTCACCAATAAGCAGGACTAACTCCATGCGACTAATCGTTGTTAGCGGGCACTCAGGTGCCGGTAAAAGTATTGCGCTTCGTGTACTGGAAGACTTAGGTTACTACTGTGTTGATAACCTACCAGTTAACTTGCTGGACGCATTTGTTCATTCTGTTGCTGACAGCAAACAGAATGTTGCAGTCAGCATTGATATTCGCAATATTCCTAAAAAGCTAAAAGAACTGACGAGTACACTAGAACAGTTAAAAACTGAGCTTGATGTGACCGTGCTTTTCTTGGACGCCAATAAAGAAACGCTACTCAAACGCTACAGCGAAACACGCCGAATTCACCCGTTATCTTTAGGTGGCACCTCCCTCTCGCTCGATCAAGCCATCGAGCGTGAGAAACAAATTTTGACGCCACTCAAAGCGCATGCAGATCTGGTCCTAAATAGTAGTGGGCAGTCTTTGCATGAATTGAGTGAAACCGTGCGTATGCGCGTTGAAGGCAGAGATCGCAAAGGGCTCGTTATGGTATTTGAGTCTTTTGGTTTTAAATACGGCCTGCCTTCCGATGCCGATTACGTATTCGACGTTCGCTTCTTACCTAACCCACATTGGGAACCAGCACTACGCCCGCTTACAGGTCTGGATGCTCCTATCGCCGCATTTTTAGAGCAACACCAATCGGTGTTAAGTTTGAAATATCAAATTGAAAGCTTTATAGAGAATTGGTTACCTCTGCTTGAGAAAAACAACCGCAGCTACCTGACCGTTGCAATCGGTTGTACTGGTGGTAAGCACCGCTCGGTGTACTTAACTCAGCAAATCGGTGAATACTTCGCCAACAAAGGACACCAAGTACAAATTCGCCATACCTCACTAGAGAAAAACGCTAAGGAATAGCCGTGGAGTTAAGTCGTAAAGTATTGATTCAAAACCGCCTTGGCTTACATGCTCGTGCAGCAGTCAAACTGGTCGAACTGGCACAGAGCTTTGAAGCGGTCATCACCATCGACAATGAAGAAGACAAAACCGCCACAGCAGACAGCGTAATGGGCCTGTTAATGCTAGAGTCCGCTCAAGGACAATACGTCACGATCCACGCAACGGGTGGGCAAGCGGAAGAAGCACTGGATGCCGTTTGCCACTTGATCGAAGATAAATTTGATGAAGGCGAGTAGTTTACTCGCTTTTTTCTTACCTCCCATTATCTTTCTCTTCCCTGACCTAATAAATAAATTTGCTTAGTATCATAAGTTGTTATTAAAAGGCGCCTAGAATTAAGTTATTATTCAACGCATTGTAAATATCAGGAATTGGGAGGAATGAATGGCAGAGCAAATTGAATTCGACCAAGCTCACCAAGCCCTCCAAGAAGTCACAGAAGCGCTAGAAAATGGCCGCTTCGTCCATGTTCGTCGTCAATTACAGGACATGGAACCTGAGGATATCGCTCACCTTTTAGAAGCCTCCCCACGGAAGAGCCGTGAAGTTCTTTGGCAACTCACCGACCCTGAAGATTATGGTGAAATCCTTGACGAGCTGAACGAAGACGTCAAAGACAGCCTCGTATCCAAAATGGCACCAGAAGCGCTTGCAGAAGCGACAGAAGGCATGGATACCGATGACGTGGCTTACGTACTGCGTAGCTTGCCTGACAACCTGTCACGCGAAGTCCTGTCGCAAATGGACTCCTCTGACCGTCTACGGGTCGAAACCGCCCTATCCTACCCAGAAGACACCGCGGGTGGACTGATGAACACCGACGTCATCACAATTCGTGGTGACGTCGATGTGGACGTAGTTTTGCGTTATCTACGTATGAAAGGCGAGCTTCCAGAAGCTACGGATGCCCTGTATGTGATCGATGAAGAGAGTAAGCTCATCGGTGAACTGCCGATCACGACGCTTATTACCACTCAGCCAGACGTAAAAATCATTGATGTAATGGAAGACGCGGACGAGGCCATCACCGTCGATACTAGCGACTCAGATGTTGCGAGTCTGTTCGAACGCCGTAATTGGGTATCTGCACCTGTTGTTGATGAAAACTTGCATTTGGTCGGCCGTATCACCATCGATGACGTGGTTGACGTTATTCGTGAAGACGCGGAACACTCGATGATGAGTATGGCGGGTATGGACGATGACGAAGATACTTTCGCGCCTGTTGTAAAATCAGCTCGCAAACGCAGTATCTGGCTTGGCGCTAACGTATTAGCCGCCCTTGCTGCTGCTTCCGTTTCTAACATGTTTGAGGCCACATTAGATCAAATGGCGGCCATTGCGGTATTGATGACGATTGTTCCGTCCATGGGTGGTGTCGCTGGTAACCAAACCGTCGCACTAGTGATTCGTGGTCTTGCTCTTGGTCATATCGGTGACTCAAACAAACGCGAACTGTTAATGAAAGAAGCCTCGATCGGCTTACTCAACGGTATCATGTGGGCGCTGATTATTGGTGGTATTGTTGTTGCTTGGAAAGGTAACTGGATGCTCGGAGGAATCATTTCCGCCGCCATGCTGACCAACTTATTGGTCGCAGGTATTGCCGGAGTAACGATTCCAATCCTATTGAAAAAAATGAACATCGATCCCGCTTTAGCTGGTGGTATGGCATTAACAACGGTGACGGATGTGATTGGTTTATCTGTCTTCTTAGGGCTTGCCACAATACTGATTACCTAACAGAAAAAACGAAAAAGCCTGATGAACACATCAGGCTTTTTTGATTCTGAATTGCTAGAAAAGCTTATTCACCCGCCACTTTCATGCTATCCAGTAGGATAGAGCCCGTTTGGATTTGTGAGCGCGTTTCAATATCACTACCAACCGCCACAATCTTGGTGAACATGTCTTTTAGATTACCTGCGATGGTAATTTCTGATACTGGGTATTGGATTTCGCCATTCTCAACCCAGAAGCCTGCGGCACCGCGAGAGTAATCACCCGTTACCACGTTCACACCTTGTCCCATGACTTCTGTCACTAGAAGACCAGTACCGAGCTCTTTAAGCATTTGCTCGAAGTTTTGGCCTGTCGACTTCACGTACCAGTTATGAATCCCACCAGCGTGACCTGTCGGCGTCATCTTCATTTTACGTGCGGCATAACTGGTTAACAGATAAGTTGCTAGCACACCGTCGGTAATGATCTCACGGTCTTGAGTGTACACACCTTCACTATCGAATGGACTTGATGCCAAACCACGCAATACATGCGGACGTTCTGAGATATTGAACCATTCAGGAAGCACTTGTTTGCCTAGATGGTCAAGTAAGAAAGAAGATTTTCGGTACAGGTTACCACCGCTGATCGCCATAACGAGATGGCCAATCAAGCCTGTCGCAACATCAGCCGCAAACATGATTGGGTATTGACCTGTTTTTAGACGCTGCGCATCTAAGCGGTTAACCGTATTCTCTGCCGCCTTACGACCCACCGTTTCTGGGGTCCATAAGTCATCACGATGACGTGCCACGGTGTAGCTGTAATCACGTTCCATCTCGCCGTTTTGACCAACGCCAATTACACAACAGCTAGTACTATGGCGGCTAGACGCATAACTAGCTAATAAGCCATGGCTATTGCCATACACTTTCACGCCATAATGACTATCATAACTCGCGCCATCACTTTGCTTGATTGCTCTGTCATAACTTAGCGCTTCTTTCTCAGCGGCAATCGCCACATCGGCAGCATAGTCTGGATCGGGTGCGTCAGGGTGGAAAAGATCAAGCTCCGGGATCTCTTGCACCATGTATTCTTTTGCTGCAGGGCCTGCAAATGGGTCTTCAGATGTGTAATGTGCAATATCTAGCGCCGCTATAACGGTTTGCTCGATTGCCGCTTCACTTAAATCAGACGTGGAAGCACTGCCTTTGCGTTGACCTCGGTAAACGGTAATGCCCAGCGCACCATCGCTGTTGAACTCGACATTTTCTACTTCACCCATACGAGTTGAAACACTTAAACCAGTGCTTTTAGTAATTGCGACTTCGGCGGCGTCAGATTTTGCCGATGCAAGCTTTAAGGCTCTTGCGACGGCTTGCTCTAGCTCGGTACGTTGCTCAGCAACCTGCTGTTTAATATCCATTGTCTTTCACATCTTGTCTTTGATGAACAATAGGATAACAAGAATTTCGCTTTCTCCCCATGATTCTTGTTAAAATAGTCATAATATTAATCAAAACACAGGCAACTGAAATGGCACGTAAGAATCAAAAAGCGCCATGGGAACCAGAAGAAGAGATCATCTGGGTAAGTAAATCCGAGATGAAGCGAGACATGGAAGAACTGCAAAAGCTAGGTGAGGAGCTTGTCGGCCTCAAACCTTCAGTTCTAGAAAAGTTTCCATTGAGTGAAGATTTGCGAGAAGCAATTGCTGACGCGCAACGCTTTAAAAATGAAGCGCGTCGTCGCCAATTACAACGTATCGGTAAATTGATGCGTTACGAAGATCCAGAGCCAATCCAAGCCGCACTGGATAAAATTCGTAATAAGCACTCTCAATTAACGGCGGTATTCCACAAACTTGAAGCGTTGCGTGATCGCGTAGTGGAAGAAGGTGACAAAGCCATTGATGACGTAATGGAAATGTACCCAGAAGCGGATCGTCAGCGTCTACGCCAACTTGCTCGCCAAGCAGCGAAAGAGAAAAAAGCTGGGAAACCAGCAAAAGCGTACCGCGAAATCTTTCAGATCCTTAAAGGTCTAAACGAAGAAGAGTTTTAATTCGACGGCTCAAGCAATGAGCATTCGATTTAAACGCAAAAAGCAGACGTCAATGTCTGCTTTTTTTATCTTTGGTTTTACTGTCAGCGTTACACTAAGCGATTCACGCGGTCTCCGCGCTCGAAAGCGTTAATGTTCTCAATCAAGATTTCCGCTAAACGTTGGATAGATGAGTCGCTGCCCCATGCAACATGCGGTGTAAGTAACAAATTAGGTAAACTCATATTGGCAATCAGCGGATTGCTCTCATCAGCCGGTTCTTGTGTAAAAACATCAAAACCAGCCGCTGCAATTTCTTGCTGTTTTAAGGCATCCACCAGCGCGCTCTCATCCACCAAACCTCCACGCCCTGTATTAATCAAAATGGCGTTGGACTTCATTTGTTGCAACTCAGCTTGACCAATTAAATTCTGAGTACGATCGTTGAGCGGGCAATGCAAAGTCAGCGCATCGGAGCGTTTTAATACTTCCTCAAACGGCACATAACCTGGTCTACATTCTGCCGCCCCTTTACGCTCAGAAAACAACACGGTCATTCCTAACGCTTGAGCCAGATTCGCCGTCGCTTGCCCTAGTGCCCCACTACCAACAACACCTAACGTGCTACCACCAATATCCCCGATTGGGTGAGTAAAAAAACAAAACTGCTGGTTACGCTGCCACTCACCTGCGGCAATATCTTGGTGGTACCCAAATAAATTCCGTCTTAAAGCGAATAACATTGCCATCACGTGCTCGGGCACCGAACGCGTCGCGTAACCACGTACATTAGCAACCGCAATATCATGATTAGCACAGTAGTTCACATCGACGTTGTTAAAACCAGTTGCGGCAACCGCGATCATCCGTAATTTTGGTAGTTGCTCTAATACATGTTGGTCAAGCAGGACTTTATTGCTAATCACGATATCGGCATCTGCTAACCTTTCTATTACCTGCTCAGGCGCAGTTAGGTCGTACTCACGCCAGTGGTGCGGAAAGCCAGGTCGTGGGACCTCAATATGTTCTGGGATGGTCGCTCGGTCTAAAAATACGATGCTTGGCAAAGACATAACAACTCCTTGTTCACGGCTGAAAGACAGGATACATCAACCACAGTAACGAAATAGCCAAAAATAGCGAACTAGAAAGAACCGCTGTTGAGTGCAATTGGCATTAAGGGTGTGGCAACGTTTTATAATCAGGCAATGTACGCTCTGGCGAAAAATAGTTAAAGATCATCGCCTCGGCTTCAGAATAAAAGTCACAGGGTACAAAAATACTGCTCAGCTGATCCGTAGCTGGATGATAAAAACTTAGCTCCGCAGCGTGCAACTCTAAACGTTCTGAAAACTGATACGCCTCTTCGCTTGCATAAAACTCATCACCCACAATCGCATGACCAATCGCCATCAAATGCACGCGTAACTGATGCGATCGACCAGTAATGGGGAGTAACCGCACAACGGTTGTATGGGTGCCATCAGGGTGCACTTCACGCTTCACTACTTGGAATAAAGTTTGAGATGGTTTGCCGCCGTCAAAACATACTTTTTGTCGTGGACGATTTGGCCAATCACAAATTAATGGAAGATCAATATTCCCTTCTTGCGGCTCAACATGCCCCCAAACACGTGCGTAATACACCTTGTGAGTGAGGCGATATTGGAACTGCTTTTTTAATGCTCGCTCCGCGGGTTTGTTTTTCGCCAGCAACATCAACCCTGATGTCGACATATCCAAGCGATGCACAACTTGAATTTCTGGATGCAACTCTTTGAGGCGGCTCCACATGCTGTCGTAATGCTCTGCAAGGCGACCAGGGACAGACAGCAGCCCTGATGGCTTATTCACTGCCAGAATGTCGTCATCCTCAAAAACGATATCAACCCAAGGGTCGGTGGGAGGGGTATATTCAAGCATTGCCATGGGAGATCTCTACAAAATAAAAACGCCACGATTATATACCCAAATAGCACCCAGATGCAGGATTCTGAAGAAAAGTTCAACCCAATAAAACAAAGTCAATCCTTTAGCATAAAAACTAAAAATAGCACGTTGTAAATTTAGTTTGACAACAAGACGCATAACTGAATAGAGTGCTAGATGCACACAGCATGATATTCGCAAAGAATACTTAAAATAAATACACCAAAACACAGCATTTAAAAGACATTACCGTTGCGCAGTATAGGGCGTTCGCTCAGCTTGTCATGTACTGCGGTATGTATCTCTTTAGAAAGATACATAAGATAAAAAGGACAATAAGCAATGGACTCCGCCGTTATAGATAAACCCCAATCCAAACTTTCCTTATTTTTTCGTTCGCTAGGCCCCGGCATATTAATGGCATCTGCTGCGGTCGGTGGCTCTCACCTCGTGGCATCAACCAAGGCTGGTGCGATTTATGGTTGGCAATTGGCTGCACTGATTCTGCTCGTAAACCTGTTTAAATACCCTTTTTTCCGAGCGGGCATACAGTACACCATGGGGACAGGGCTGACCTTGGTTGAGGGCTACGCGAAATTAGGTCGGCCTTATCTATGGCTATTTCTATTTCTGAGCGTGGTATCGGCCGTCATCAATACCGCCGCTTTGTTGATGTTTAGCGCTAGCTTGCTGGGCTACTTCATTCCGTTTTCACTATCAATGGCATCACTCAGCATCATTGTGATTGTCACCTGCCTGATCATATTATTTGCTGGCCATTACAAAGCGCTCGATACGCTATCTAAGGTGATCATGTCGGTGTTAACCATCGCGACTTTACTCGCTGTTTCTATCGCCTTTGGTAACCCTGTTGAGCAAGTAGCCAACTTCGAGCCGCCGTCACCTTGGTCTATTGCGGCTATTGGTTTTATCGTCGTGACAATGGGGTGGATGCCTGCACCGATAGAGATCTCCTGTTTAACCTCAGCGTGGCTAAAACGCCAATCAAGCCAGCAAGAAGTAACATACCGCTCTGCTCTATTTGACTTTAATGTCGGTTATATTGGCACGGCGTTTCTTGCCATTATCTTTGTATCGCTAGGCTCTTTGATGCTTTATGGTTCTGGCGTTGCGCTTGAAAGCTCTGGCGTTGGCTTCTCCCACCAATTGGTTGGCTTATATGCGGCAACGATTGGCGAATGGTCTCGTTACTTGATCGCGGTAATTGCGTTTTTCTGTATCTTTGGCAGCACGATTACCGTTATTGATGGCTATTCGCGCGTTATTTCGGATTCTCAACGCTTACTGCGCTCGCAACCAGACACTAACCCTAAAACCACTTCAGCGATCATGCTGGTAGTCTCCTTACTTGCATTGGGTATTGTGGTTTTCTGGGCTTCTGCGTTATTGCCTATGCTGAACTTTGCGATGATCCTCGCCTTTATGACCACGCCATTCTTTGCTCTGCTAAATTACACCTTAGTGAGCAAAACTGAGTTACCTGAGCCTTTGGCTGTTGGACCTAAACTAAAGTGGTTGTCGATTGCAGGCCTGATTTACTTGTTTGGCTTCTTGGCTGTATTTATCTGGTGGAAGTGGTTGATGTAAATGAGGTAGCTATCAGTGATTAATGCATTCCGCATAAAGAAACTAAACCGTAAATAAAGAAAAAGGTCTTCAACTGAAGACCTTTTTTAATGAGCAATAAATACTTACTTAGTTGTGGCTCACCACAATCAAACGCAGCGAGTCGAGCTGAACCTGAGCTTGGTTGATGTAACCAGTGAGCTCTTTAATTTGTGCGTCGATAGCTTCAATTTCTTCGTCACGAATATTTGGGTTCACCGCTTTCAGTGCTTGCAAACGCTCAAGTTCTGCATTCAAACTGTGCTGCATATCTTGATGAGCTTGTTTGCGTACTTCTTCAACCTTCTCTTCAATAAGAACATCACCGGCTTCAATTAAGCGGTGTACATCTTTCTGTACCGACGTAACCAACTTGCTACCTAAGTGACGGTTTACAGGGCTGAGCTGGCGGTTAAAGCTTTCAAACTCCACTTGAGCAGACAAATCATTACCACGCGAGTCCATCATTAAACGGATTGGCGTTTTCGGTAAGAAGCGCGCGATACCACTGCGTTTTGGCGCTTGCGCATCTACCGCGTAAATCAACTCAAGAAGAATAGTCCCGACTGGTAACGCTTTGTTTTTCAATAGAGATACCGCAGACGTCCCCACCCCTTCACTCATAAGAAGATCGATACCACCCTGGATCATTGGGTGTTCCCAACTGATAAAGTGCATATCTTCACGAGATAACGCTGTATCACGATCAAACGTGATCGTCGCTCCTTCGTATGGCAGACCTGGGTAGCTTGGCACCATCATGTGCTCAGATGGGGTCACAATCAGGGCGTTTTCACCTTTATCGTCTTGATTCAAGCCAATCGTGTCAAAAAGAGAAAGTGCGAAGGTGACCAGATTGGTATCGCCGTCGGTTGATTCAATTTTCTCAACGATTTGTTGTGCTTTTTCCCCGCCATTTGAATGCATTTCTAATAGGCGATCACGGCCTTGCTCCAATTGGGATTTCAGCTCTTTATTCATTTTTGCTGACGCTTCAATGATCTCATCTAGCGTGCTGGTATCACCAGAGGCAAGAATTTCAATCAGATCATCGGAGTACTTATCGTAAACAGCACGGCCTGTTGGGCAGGTTTCCGCAAAAGCGTTCAGGCCTTCATCGAACCAACGTGCTAGGATCGCTTGCGATGTGCCTTTCAGGTAAGGAACATGAATGTCGATATCGCGATTTTGACCGATACGGTCCAAACGACCAATACGTTGCTCAAGCAAGTCTGGGTTGAATGGCAAGTCGAACATGACAAGTTGGTTGGCAAACTGGAAGTTACGACCTTCAGAGCCGATTTCGCTACAGATAAGAACTTGTGCTCCACCTTCTTCTTGCGCAAAGTAAGCCGCCGCTTTGTCACGTTCAAGAATCGACATACCTTCGTGGAAAACGGTGGCGCGGATACCTTCACGCTCACGCAGTGCTTGTTCCAATTGCAGTGCGGTACTCGCACGAGAAGCAATCACGAGGATTTTCTCGCTGCGCTTCTCTTTTACTTTTTCAAGCAACCAATTCACACGCGAGTCAAACTGCCACCAGCTCGCGTCATCGCCTTCAAATTCTTGGAAAATTTCTTCCGGGTAAAGGTTCTTCATCGCACGTGCTTCAGAACTCATCTTACCGCCAATCATCCCAGCAACACGCATTGATGTAGTGTATTGCGGTGGAATATCCATTGGCATCAGATGCACGTTACGCTTAGGGAAGCCTTTGATGGCCGCGCGCGTGTTACGGAACAGAACACGCCCTGTACCATGACGATCCATCAAGTTATCGATCAGCTCTTGGCGTGCCGACGCTTTAGCTTCTTCGTCCGCTTCACTTTCGATAATGCGGAAAAGTGGTTCTACGTCTTGTTCAGACAATAACTCAGTGATCTGGTTTTTTGCTTCATTAGGTAGCTTTTCACCGGAAAAGAGTGAAGTAATCGCATCTGCTACGGGCGCGTATTGCTCTTCTTCCTCAACGAATGCTTCGTAATCATAGAAGCGGTCTGGGTCCAATAAACGCAGACGAGCAAAGTGACTCTCACGACCAAGCTGCTCTGGCGTTGCAGTCAGTAGCAACACACCTGGAGTACGTTCAGCCAAGCCTTCTACCACTTGGTATTCACGGCTCGGTTTATCTTGGCTCCATTCAAGGTGATGCGCTTCATCGACAACCAGTAGGTCCCATTCACCTTCCAGTGCTTGTTCAAAACGCTTGCGGCTCTTGCGTAGGAAATCCAAAGAACACAGCACATATTGCTGAGTATCAAATGGGTTTTCTGCATCCGCAAAAGCTTCGATACAGCGCTCTTCGTCAAAGATAGAGAAATGCAGATTGAAACGACGCATCATCTCAACCAGCCATTGATGCTGCAGTGTTTCAGGCACCACAATCAAAATGCGTTCGGCACGACCAGACAGAACTTGTTGGTGGATGATCATGCCCGCTTCGATGGTTTTACCCAAACCTACCTCATCCGCCAACAAGACGCGTGGCGCGTGACGACGGCCAACTTCGTGCGCGATGTAAAGCTGATGAGGGATCAAACCTGCACGCATACCACATAGGCCACGCATTGGGCTCTTATGCTGCTCAAACTGGTTGGTTAGCGCACGGTAACGCAGAACAAAGTTGTCCATACGGTCGATTTGACCGGCGTACAACTTATCTTGAGGTTTGTTAAAACGAATTTGGTTGCTAAGGAAAATCTCACGCAGAACAACAGCGGTTTCTTGCGTGTCTTCACGAGTACCGAAATAGGTGTAAAGACCTTCATCTTCCAGTACTTCTTCTACTTTTAGAGACCAACCTTCTTGGCAATCGATGACATCCCCAACATTAAAGGTGACTCGGGTAACAGGTGCATCGTTACGTGCGTAAACTCGGTTTTCCTCTGACGCTGCAAACATCAATGTCACAGTACGAGCATCCATTGCTACAACGGTACCTAAACCTAAATCGCTTTCCGTATCGCTAATCCAGCGCTGCCCCAAAGCAAATGTCATGAATTGACTACCTCGTTATTAGTTCTTGATTCGTATTTCTTGTTGGTCTACTCATGCCCGTGGGCATGGATAATAGTTTAGATCTGATTCTGGCTTCTGCTATGCCGATAGCATTCGTCATTTCAGTATGAACTGAGTATTTTTTAAGTCAGCTCAACATGATAAATCGGACGTAGCCTATACGCAGAAAAAGGTCGCTAATCTTACTTGAAGCTGTGATTTAGGTCACGCCGAAACCGCACCAAGCAGAAACTTTTTTTCCCAAACTCTAAATGCAATCAAATTGTAAAATACTCATGCCAATTATTAAGTTGTAGAACGTAAATATTACGTATACTTCTAATGAGGGGCGTTTAAAACCATTGCATATGATTTAAGCGCGTTAGTACACGATTAGGATCAACACGGGTTTGCAGTAAGTTGTCTTGCTACTCGGTTGCACACTAGCCGACATCAGCCCGACAACCTCTATTGCAAGCAATCAGAGTTAGGTCACTTCACACCTATTTGGAAACGACCTAACAACTCGCATGCAGAGCCGTACTACGGCAAGGAGACGCTATGGGCGATACCGATCGGAAACTGTTTGTACTCGATACCAACATTCTTCTTCATGAACCCTTTGCCATCTTCTCTTTCCAAGAACACGATGTCGTTATCCCCATGACCGTGTTGGAAGAACTCGACCGAATCAAAGACAGTAAGCGCGACGTTGCAAGAGATGCGCGCGTGGCTATTCGCACCTTGGAAGATTTGTTTAAAGAAGCAACGCCAGATGAAATCTCTGAAGGCATTCCTGTTTCTAAAGACAACCCCGACCAAGGTACCATTTCCATTTTGGCGGATTTTGAACTGCAGGAAACCGTCAAAGCCTTCGCCGACAAAGCCGGTGACAACCGTATTCTCAACGCGGTGCTTTATCTGCAAAATAAACGTGCACCACGTGAAGTGGTACTGATCACGAAAGACATCAACATGCGTCTGCGAGCCAAAGGGGCTGGTGTACGCTTTGTTGAGGACTATAGAACCGACCAACTGATTGACGACATTCAATACCTAACCAAAGGCTTTCAATTGCGTGAAGGTGATTTCTGGAGCGGTATTGAGGAAGTAGAAAGCTATGCACTGGGCGGAAAAACTTACCACAAACTCAGTCGCGAACCCTTCGACCCAACCTTTATCAACCAATACGTTATTGATGAAGACAGTGACTTTGCTGGTCGCGTAGAAACCATCAATGAAGACAAGCTAACGCTTCTCGACCTGAGCCGCGAACGTCTAATGCATCGTAAGGCTTGGGACATCACACCTAAAAATATCTACCAGGGAATGGCGTTAGATGCCTTACTCGATCCAGAAATTGACTTGGTGATTCTAACGGGTGCGGCGGGTAGTGGTAAGACATTACTGGCAATGGCAGCAGCATTGGAGCAAACCATTGAAAAAAGCATGTTCGATAAAATTATCGTAACACGTAACACGCCAGATATCGGTGAATCCATCGGCTTCTTACCCGGCTCCGAAGAGGAGAAAATGATGCCGTGGTTAGCGGCGGTGACCGATACCTTGGAAGCGCTACATAAACACGATCACTGCACTGAAGGCTCATTGAAGTACATCTGCGATAAAGCCAACATTCAATTTAAATCGATCAACTTTATGCGTGGCCGTTCGATTCAAAATGCGTTTGTACTGCTTGATGAGTGTCAAAACCTCACTGCATCACAAATCAAAACCATCATCACCCGCTGTGGTGAAGGAACCAAAATCGTCTGCTCCGGTAACTTGGCGCAGATTGACTCCCATTACCTCACCCCAGTGACCTCTGGTTTGACCTACATGGTTGAACGCTTCAAGAACTTTGAAGGCAGCGCGAATATTCACCTTAACGGCGTGGTTCGTAGCCGCTTGGCGGAATTTGCTGAAGAAAACCTGTAATTGACACCGACTCACAAAGCAAAAGAGCGCTCTAATGAGCGCTCTTTTTATAACGATTCAACTGAGTTACTCAGTGCCACCCACTGTCAGTGAGTCCAGTTTCAAGGTCGGCTGACCAACACCAACTGGCACACTTTGACCTGCTTTACCACATACGCCAACGCCCTTGTCGATACTTAGGTCGTTACCGACCATAGAGACTTGCTGCATTGCTTCGATACCTGAGCCAATCAACGTCGCACCTTTAACAGGGCGCGTAATTTTACCGTTTTCAATCAAGTATGCTTCGGATGCAGAGAACACAAACTTACCCGAAGTAATGTCCACCTGGCCGCCACCAAAGTTTGGCGCATACAACCCTTTCTCGACCGTCGAGATTATTTCTTCTGGCGTATGTTCACCTGGTAGCATGTAGGTGTTGGTCATACGCGGCATTGGTAAATGTGCATAAGACTCACGACGACCGTTACCTGTTGGGTTCACATCCATTAACCGCGCGTTTAGCTTGTCTTGCATGTAACCTTTCAGCACACCATTTTCGATAAGCGTGTTGTACTGGCCGTTTACCCCTTCATCATCCACATTCAGTGAACCACGAAGGTCTTTTAACGTGCCATCATCGACGATGGTACACAGCGAAGACGTCACTTGTTGACCCATTTTGCCAGAGAAAACCGAAGATTCCTTCCGGTTAAAATCACCTTCTAGGCCATGACCTACCGCTTCGTGTAGCAACACGCCAGGCCAGCCAGAACCCAATACCACTGGCATCATGCCAGCTGGTGCTGCTTCTGCTTCAAGGTTGATTAACGCCATGCGAATCGCTTCGTCTGCGTAATGAAAAGCTTGTTTCACACCATTGCTTTCCGTTAAAAAGAAATCGTAACCGAAACGGCCGCCGCCACCAGCGCTACCGCGTTCACGTCGTTCACCTTTTTGTGCAAGCACACTAATAGACAAACGCACCAAAGGACGAATATCGCCTGCATAAGTACCGTCTGTTGCCGCAACAAGCATCTGCTCATGCACACCGCTGATGCTGATCGAGACTTCTTTAATCAATGGTTCTTTAGTGCGGATGTAAGCATCTAGAGATTTGAGCAATTCTGTTTTTTGCTGCTTTTCCCATTCAGCTAGTGGATTCACAGCGGCGTAGTACGCTTGGTTTTCGGTGCGTTTAAACGCTTGGACTTTACCATTCTGCCCTTGCTGAGCAATACCGCGCGCCGCCATTGCACTCTGCTTCAGGCCTTCAGGCTGGATTTGATCAGAGTAGGCAAAGCCGGTTTTCTCGCCAGTTACTGCACGGACACCAACACCACAATCAATGTTAAAAGAGCCATCTTTGATGATGCTGTCTTCTAGAACCAGAGACTCATGCCAGCTGGACTGAAAGTAAATGTCCGCATAATCGATCTGGCGCGTCGCAATGCTGGCAAGCGTGTCAGCAATGTCTTGTTCTGTCAGACCATTTGGGGCAAGGAGTGCCTGTTCTATTTGGTTTGTGCTCATAGTTAGCTCTTTTATTTCCGTCTCAATTCATTTTGAAAGCGACTGTGTTGAGTCAGCGGCATATTCTGCCTTACTTGTTGGCTTTGTGACAAATCTATCTCTGTCACCAATAAGCCTACTTCATCCTGAAGCTGTTTATGGATACGTCCCCAAGGGTCAACGACCATTGAGTGTCCCCATGTTTTTCGTCCACATGGATGCGTTCCAGTTTGTCCGCTTGCCAAAATCCAACATTGTGTCTCAATCGCTCTAGCTCGCAATAGTATTTCCCAGTGAGCTTGCCCCGTCACAGCGGTAAACGCAGCGGGCACCACAATGATATCCGCCCCTTCTTGACGTAATACTTTATAAAGTTCTGGGAAACGTAAATCATAACAAATGCTCAATCCAACACTGCCGATATCAGTTTCCGCAACGACTATTTGATTACCCGCCATAAACGTATCCGACTCACGATAACTACCATAACCATCGGCTACGTCGACATCAAACATGTGCAGTTTGTCATAGTGAGCAATGCATTTACCGTGCGGCGGTAATACCAGTGTTGTGGTCGTGACACCTTTTGCGGTTTGAATGGGCATGCTTCCGACAATCAGTGTTAACTGGTTCTTTTTTGCGATTTCACAGAGCCGCTGTTGAATCATGCCACTACCAAGTGGCTCTGCATGTTGATGATAAGCTTCGCGACTGGCAAATAGCACTGTATTTTCAGGAGTAAGAACAAGTTTGGCACCTTGCTTGCTCGCTAAAGCACACTGTTTTTCAATGAAGTCCAAATTCACGTTAATATCCGGACCCGAAGTCATTTGAATAATGCCAACACGTTCCATGTGTTTCCTCCCTATTCCATTATATTCGGTGAGTTATTTGGCCTGTTCACGCAGTTTTTCTGGTAGCTTATATTCACCTTTACTTCGCGAAATTTCTTTCACCGTTGGTGAATCTAGTGGGCCTTTCACTTCATAATTGACTTGAGTGAAGACCTCTACCACCGGAGATATCACCGTAGAGATGGCCAAGACATACAAAGCAGTTTGAGGCGCAACGGCAAACGCGGTCAGCATTGGTAGGCCTGATGTGATGTCTGGTGTGAATTTCACTTCCGCATCAACCATTCTGCTGTTCATATTAGCGATGCCGCGGATTTGCATTTCCCCTGCTAACGCATCCATTACGATATCATTGGTGATAAACACACCGTCTTGGATTTTGCCCGTTCCCGTGATCGAGTTGAATGCCATGCCTTTATCGAATACGTCGGTAAAGTCGAGCTGCATCTTACGGATGATAGAATCCAAGCTAAACAAGCCTAACAAGCGTGCCGCACCACTAACTTCACTGATCACGCCTTTACCAAATTCCGTTGAGACGTTTCCTTGCAAGGTTTGTGTCTTCATTGACCAAGGTGCGCCGTCCCATTCCATATTGGCATTGATCTCAAATGGTGCTTGTTGAATGCCTGATGTAATACCAAAGCGCTCCATAAGATCGGTGTTGTTATCACCTTTCATTTTCATGGTTAAGTTGGAATGACTACTCTCTTTCGTCAGGTCCCACCAACCACTCATATCAATGCGGTTTTTGCCGCTACTAAAGGTGATATTTTTCCACTCCAAGCGGTTCTCGCGACGCTGCAAATCAACATTAACTTTGCCCACTTTGTAACCTTGCAGCCAAAAATCATCGATGTTCAAAGTTAAGTTTGGCATCTCTGCGTGAAACTTGCGGTCAAAATTGGTAATCAAAGGTGCGTTTTGATCTTCACTCGCAAAGATTGAACTGCGCTCTTTGGTCATCTCTTCAAACCCTGGGATGTACAGATGCAAGTGCTCTAGAGAGACCGATAGATCATAGGGTTTCAGATAGTTAGCTTTCCCTTTAACCTCTTGACTGTCCACCTCGAGTTGCCAACTCAAATTTTTCTTGCTTGCTGAAAAATCCACATCATGAAACTCAATCCCACCGAGCTGTAAGTTTGGCGTTTCAACTTCAATGCGTGTCGGCAATGGAATGGTCGGCGTTTTCATGCTTGCCAAAACAGACGATGAAGGCTTGCTCTCAGAGACCTGCGCAAGCTCCGCCCATTGGTCTAAATTCAGTTCTTCGACACGCACCGAAGCATCGTGCCCGACAATAGGACTAATCCGGAAGCCACCTTTGCCAACCATTAAATGAGTCGCAGTCAGAACCGGGACATCGCCAGCGATATCTATCTCAGTTTGATACTTCACATTTGGGATCTGTAGTCGTGCTGAAATACTCTCTTGGTTGCCGGATGCTTGCAGTTTCGCTTGCCCAGACTCACCAATTTTTTTCGCTAAAGGATAAGGATATTGACTAGCCAGACGATTTAGCTGCGCCAGCACTTCAAGCTGATAAGTGAAACCAACATCATTGAGTTGCAAGTCAATATCCATTTGCCACGGCGCATGGCCAGAAACAAGGTTTAACCAACGCTCACCGACATAGGGTTTGAGCGGCTCGACATCCCAATCTCCTAGTGTATTAATTGTCACGTTGTAGCCTTGCTCCGCACTCTCTCCATGGAAATCAAGAGAGATAGGCTGTTGTAATAATTCGGCCGACAAACCCGATGTGGTAACCACATCATTGTCGAAGGTGATACGTCCTGTGGCGTTTTCAAGCGTCATTGGCGGCGCTTCAATATCAACACGATTTTCTGTTAAATCGGCATAACCCCAAGCGCGAGACTCTTTTTCAAAATCAAACGGTATGTTGAGTTGAAACTCAGAGTAAACGGGCCCACTCACTTGCAGCGCTGTCAATGCGGCACCGACTGAATCCACTAATGGCGTCGCCATCATGTAGTCACGGACTTCATTACCCGGCGCGCTTGCTTTCGCTTCAATCTCGATGTGTCCACCTTCTGCCAACTCAGGGATTCGCCCAGTGATACGCTTGGCATGAACGCCATTTAGTGTGGCTGATTTTGAATCCAAATACATGGCATCATTTTCAAACAGCAAGTCTAGCTGCAAATCCGTGATGGTTGGCCATGCCGTATCAAAGCTAAATTTCGCGTCTTTTAATCCAACCCAAGCTTGGAACATGCCATTATGTTCTTTGTAAGGAAAATCACCTAACTCGCCATACCACAACAATTTCGCTGTGTTCACTTTACCGCCCTGAATCGCGGTCGAAAGATAGTCGGTCAAGTCTTGTCCAAGTGCCAGAGTCGGTAGATAGCGCCATGTCTCACCCGCGTTGTAGAGATCCGCTTCGGCATAGAACGATAAAAATGGGCTTTGTTCTTTTGGAAAATCAAGACGGAATGCCCCCAGGACTTGAAGATCAGGCGTTGCTGCCGTCACTTTGTCCGACCACAAGCGCCAGCCGCTCTCATCTTGCTGCCAGATAATATCGACTTCACCTTGTTTGATATTCAGCGGAGCTTGGAATACATCGCCGTACGGAAATACATCATCAATGACGGTGACTTTTGCTTTAGCTTGATTCACATCCCCCGATACGCTGCCCTGTACGTGATGAAACCCGGGTAGGAGCTCCCATTGTGTCATCGCGAGTTCATCCAGTTCAGCCGAGTAGCGTAAGGTGTCTAAACCGCCGTTCATTGACAATCGGACATCTTCGACCCGACCTTTCGGTGCTAGTTTGTTAATAAGGTCACTGGTCGACTCTGACTCTGGAGCCAACTTGATGAGCGGAATGAGTGCTTCGATGTCGATTTGAGAGAGATTGAGCATCCAGCCGTTTGGTTGCCAATCAAACGCGACGTCTAGCTCTGGCCAAGGGGTGTTGTCGGTTCTGATCTGAAGTGAGTGGCCATTTACTTTCCAGCCTTGTCTATCTGGTCGAAGATTGAAAATTCCAGACTCAATAAACAGCTCATGATGTCCATCTTCATTCCACACCAACTCGGAAGGCAGTAATTCAACATAAGCATCATGCGGTTGGCTATGTTTGAGCGTTAGCCAAGTATTTAAGCTGACTTTACCCGACTCTGCTCCTGACTCTTCTTGCATGTAAGTGGTCAGCCAAGGTGTGACCGAGACATCTTGAGCACTCACGTAAAACTCACCAGATACATCGCGCAACGAGCCATGATCTTTAAAGTTAGCGCTTACTAACAATGAGTTCAGGCGAACATCGGCAATGCTAACCGTGCCCTCGGCTACGTGACGCTTCCCTTGATTACTCCAACGAAGCTGCTCAATATCTAAACGGCGAGTTTCACCTGACACAGACTTATACCAAATCCGTGAATCGCTAATAGTGAAGTCTTCGAACTGACGTAAAAGAAGTGAGTCGAGTTGGTCAATGAGTTTCACTTCGCTCTTATCCACTTCAGGCTTCGGATCTTGACGATGAGAAGTCGGCAGAATGTCTACCGTGTGAATGTCTAAAGCGAGGTTATGAATGGTAAGGTCTGCAACTACAGGTTTAAGTTGAAAAAGAGATTGAATAAGGTCGAACTCAATTTGGACTTCTTCAACAGCGAAGCGTGCATCTTGCACGTTTGGTAGATTTGCCTCTAAACCCAGTAACGCGATTGAGGGATGATTATTGCGCCACGTCCCTGCGACATTGGCAATAGAAACGTCAAAACCTGTGCCTTGCTTGACCCAGGTTTTGATCTCATCTTGGAAATGGTTAAGTTGCGGCAATGTGACGCGCAGCGTGGTCACTAATATGGCTAATAACACCAATACAGTAACTAAACTCCACGCACAAAAACGCCCAAAACGGTTAACACCAGAATTCACAAATGTTCCAAATTACATCATTACGACGTCAAACTGTTCCTGAATGTACAGGGGTTCAGCCTGAACTCGCACTTGCTTGCCAATAAATACTTCGAGCTCAGCCAACGCATGAGACTCATCGCCCAATAGCGCTTCAGCAACAAACGGCGATGCGTACACGACAAAATTATCGGCGTCGTAAGCACGGTTCACACGAGTAATCTCGCGTAATATCTCAAAGCATACGGTTTCGACCGTTTTCACGCTGCCACGGCCTTCACAAGTAGGACAGCCAGAACACAAGATATGTTCAATACTTTCTCGCGTGCGCTTACGCGTCATTTCAACTAAGCCAAGCTGGGTAAAGCCGTTGATGTTGGTTTTTACTCGGTCTTTCGCCAGCGCCGTTTCCAGTGAGGTAAGTACTCGCTGACGATGCTCTTCGGATGCCATATCGATAAAATCAATAATGATGATACCGCCGAGGTTACGTAAACGTAGCTGACGCGCAATAGCTTGCGTTGCCTCTATATTGGTATTGAAGATAGTCTCTTCGAGATTACGACGACCAACAAATGCACCCGTGTTGATATCGATGGTGGTCATGGCTTCGGTTTGATCGATGATCAAATAGCCGCCCGATTTTAGCTCGACCTTGCGCTCTAAAGAACGCTGAATTTCGTTTTCGGTGTCGTACATGTCAAAGATTGGCTTGTCACCTTCGTAAAGCTCAAGCTTATCTGTTAACTCCGGTACATACTCAGAAGTGAATTCTTTCAGGTTTTCATATTCAAGGCGGGAGTCGACCATGATCTTATCGAGCTCTGTGCCAACAAAGTCACGCAGAATGCGTTGAGCTAAGCCGAGTTCACCGTAAAGTGTTGAACGCGTTTTGTATTTTGAGCGACGCTCCATGACTTTTAGCCACAAACGCTTTAGAAATGCCGCATCTTGAGAGAGCTCTTTTTCATCAGCGCCTTCTGCCGCGGTACGAATGATAAAACCACCGTGCTCATCGCAGTAATGGTTCACCACCTTTTTCAAACGCTCGCGCTCTTTTTCACTTTCAATACGCTGCGAAACACCGACATGGCTGGCCCCCGGCATAAAAACAAGATAACGCGAAGGTAAGGTGATATCCGTCGTTAAACGCGCACCTTTTGTGCCGAGCGGGTCTTTGACCACTTGCACAACAATGTCTTGTCCCTGGCGTACCAGCTCAGAGATATCACGGACTTGAAACTGCTGTTTTTCGTTTTCTGCCACACATTCGGTATGAGGAACAATATCTGACGCATGTAAAAACGCCGCTTTATCTAAACCAATGTCGACGAAAGCCGCCTGCATGCCTGGTAACACTCGGCTTACTTTGCCTTTGTATATATTGCCCACAATACCGCGACGCGATTCGCGCTCGATATGTATTTCTTGTAGTACTCCACCTTCAATCATGGCCACACGAGTTTCACTCGGGGTCACGTTAAGCAGCAATTCTGCACTCATGTGCACACCTCAAAACAATTATAAAAATTCTTGAATTAGCTGATCGGTTTCGAACAAAGGTAAGCCTACTACAGCGTGATAACTGCCTTCGATTCGGGTGACAAATCGCCCTCCGAGTCCCTGAATACCATAACTTCCAGCTTTATCGCATGGCTCTCCTGACTGCCAATATTGTTCGATTTCTTCGTGAGTCAGTGGTTTGAACCACACGTCAGTGGTAACGACCACTGAATGTTGTTGTTCCGATGATACAACGCTCACCGCAGTCATCACTTGATGACGACGACCCGATAAGTCAGTAAGCATACGCTTTGAATCTTCAAAACTTTTTGGTTTTTCTAGCACACGGTCATCGCATACTACGACCGTATCAGAGCCCAATACAACGGAATCAGGCTTAGCCAACGCTAAGCCTGCCTGAGCTTTTTCCAAAGAAAGACGCAACACGTAATCTCGTGCTTGCTCATGAGCCTGTTTGGCTTCCTCAATATCAGGCAATACGATCTCAAAATCATAACCCAGTTGAGCAAGCAGCTCTTTTCTTCTCGGAGAACCCGATGCGAGAACGAGAGATAAGCTTTTCTTCACCGCTTTACCTTACGTGCCATGCACGACGAACTCGTCGCATTAATAAAAACATCCATGGCCAAAGTATACAGTTTATTGCCGCCGTCCACAGAGATAATGGATTAAATACTACGTCCTGGTTCAAATATTCCCCACAGAATATCAAAACTTCCAATAACGCAGTAAAAAAGGCAATTAAAATCGACTGTTGCCACAAAGCCATGTTGCGAATCAACAGGAAATTCAGCGCCACGAGGTAGATAACGATCGACATCATCATGCCACGAATTCCAAGCGTTGAGCCGATCAAGATATCCCATAATAAGCCCAACACTAGCGCAGTTCCGACGTTCACTCGGTGCGGTAGTGCCAACACCCAATAACACGTAACAAGGAACAACCATGAAGGGCGTAACACATCTAACACACCTGGCCATGGAATGGTTTGCAGTACCAGCGCAACGAAGAAACTGACGCCAATCACCATTCGGCTACTCAATACATTATTGGCCATCGGTTACCTCTTGTTCTTGCTCTAACCCTTCATCTACATTGGACCGCAGTACTTTGTGTTGACGGTCTTCATTCGGCCAAATCAGCAGTAGGTAGCGTAAGCGATCAAACTCCACAACCGGCTCAGCCTTGATTGAAGCGAACTCTTGACGCGTATCGTGATCCACATTGGTAACCGTCGCGACTGGGTATCCCTCAGGGTAAATGCCACCTAAACCGGATGTCACCAATAAATCACCAACCTGAATATCTGTGCTGGTTGGAATGTGCTCCAGTTGGATTTCATCCATTTCACCATTGCCCGATGCGATCACTCGGATATCATTGCGGATCACCTGGACAGGAATTGCATTTTTCGCGTCCGTTAGCAGCAGAACACGTGCGTTGTGCGCTGCGACAAACGTGACCTGACCAACGATGCCTTTCTCATTGATAACAGGCTGACCAACGTAAACACCATCAATACGGCCTTTATCGATCACCACTTGATGACGATAAGGTGAAGTATCAACCGCCATTACTTCTGTCACGACTTTCTTTTCATCACGGACAAATGAAGATCCTAACAACTTACGTAAGCGTTGGTTTTCTTCTTTATATTGGTCGAGCAAGATAAGCTCGCTTTTCAGGCGTAGCACTTCTCGCTTTAAGCTGCGATTGCCTTCAACCAATGCCTGATGAGAATTAAAACGTTCAAATACTCCATCGAACATACTACGAGGTAAATTCGCTGCGTACTGAATCGGTGCAACCATACTGTTTAGTAGGTATCGAACGTTGGAAAACGTATCTAGACGACTATCGGCCAGCATTAAGCTCGCCGACACGATGACAGCAAAAAACAGACGTAATTGCAGAGACGGACCTCTGCCGAAAATCGGTTTCATCTTGTTTTTGACCTGATTGCTTCCATGATTATTGAGCCTTACTTGGCAACCTAAAAATACTTAACTAAATACTTTTAGGTATGGAGCATGTTTGAATTACAGAGAGAGCAGAAATGAAGGTGAAGCCCGACATGAGCTTCACCTAAACCTTTATTCTTCAGAGAACAGATCGCCACCGTGCATGTCGATCATTTCTAGAGCTTTACCGCCACCACGAGCCACACACGTTAGTGGATCTTCCGCGATAACCACAGGAATACCAGTTTCTTCCATTAGCAGACGGTCTAGGTCTTTAAGTAGTGCACCACCACCGGTTAGTACCATACCGTTTTCAGAAATGTCTGAAGCAAGCTCTGGTGGGCACTGTTCTAGTGCAACCATGACTGCTGATACGATGCCAGATAGCGGCTCTTGAAGCGCTTCTAGGATCTCGTTTGAGTTCAAGCTAAAGCTTCGTGGCACACCCTCTGCAAGGTTACGACCGCGAACTTCAATCTCTTGAACTTCATCACCTGGGTAAGCAGAACCGATTTCGTGTTTGATCTTTTCAGCCGTTGCTTCACCAATCAAGCTGCCGTAGTTACGACGTACGTAGTTGATCACAGCTTCATCAAAGCGGTCACCACCGATACGTACAGACGATGAGTAAACCACACCGTTTAGAGAGATAACGGCAACTTCAGTTGTACCACCACCGATATCGACCACCATTGAACCTGTCGGCTCAGATACGCGTAAACCAGCACCAATTGCCGCCGCCATTGGCTCGTCGATTAGGTAAACTTCACGGGCACCAGCACCAAGTGCTGATTCACGAATTGCGCGACGCTCAACTTGGGTAGAACCACAAGGAACACAAACAAGAACACGTGGGCTTGGCTTTAGGATGCTGTTATCGTGCACTTGCTTGATAAAGTGCTGAAGCATTTTTTCGGTTACGTAGAAGTCAGCGATTACGCCGTCTTTCATTGGGCGGATAGCGGAAATGTTGCCAGGTGTACGACCAAGCATCTGTTTTGCTGCGTGACCGACTGCAGCAACGCTTTTTGCAGAACCTACACGATCTTGACGAATAGCAACTACAGAAGGTTCATCAAGGACAATTCCTTGCCCTTTTACGTAAATTAGAGTGTTGGCTGTACCTAAATCGATAGATAGATCGTTAGAAAACATGCCACGAAGTTTCTTAAACATACTCTTCGCTCATCCTGCAAAAATATAGAAGACAAAAATTGCTCTAAATGTACCAATGCCTCGCTGTCACAGCAAGGTATTGGTACACAAACATGAGCAGAAAGCCTCAATTTCTTGCAGTTTCCTAACTTAAGGGCAAAAACCTAAGTTGTTACTGTCCGGTTAACCCTGGCTCACCACGGTAAATCACACGGTCATTACCACGGTGAATACCGAAGGTGACGACGGAGGATGGGTTTTCTTCGGAGCCATCATTGTCCCAGTCGTATTTGAGCCAAGGGAGGTTGTTACCACTAGGGTCGAGATTAAGCCAAACTTCAGCTTGTTGACGTCCACAGTCTGCGCGCTCTTGCTTAGCAATAAGTTCACGCATGGCACCATCGTTAACCGTCGTTCTGACGCCTTCAAGTAAAATGTCGCAGTCGGAGCCATCATCAGGCCAAACTGGCTCCTGGCTTTTTAGAGTTGGGGACACTGTTGTCCCGTTATCCTTACTGTTTAAAACGAATCGGGTATCTCTCCAATACTCCACTCTAAGGGGGATATTAACAGATTTACCCTGATTCACTCCCACATCATCCAGAGCTATGCGACCAAACCTGACATCAGGTTGCGATAGTAGCTGTTGCGAAACCATTCTATCTTCAGTGCTATTTTGCCCTTCTTTTAAGAACATCGTAGGATCAACATAGCCAGATACTTTAGTTCCATTATTATTAAGTGAAAGCGAAATAGACGTTTCGATGGAACTATCCTTGTCTGCCGGTAGTTTTGAATTAAATGGACCATCGGGACTCGGCAAAGATAAATCTTTACGCCAATAAACTGAGTTATCCCAAGTTTTGCTCCACACAGCTCCCGACCAGTTATCACTAGTCAAATCGGAATCCAAAATGCTAAGTCTATCTGAGTAACCACCAGCCAAATACAAATCTGCTTTTAAAGAATTGGCAAAACCACCATAATTTTGAGTTGTGTAACCGTTAGCGTTATATGCTGTGACTTCAAACTTAACCGATTCAAAATTCTGTCCCATATATACAGATTGATTCTGATTATCAGGGTAGGTCCACTCTGTCCCGGTGACTTTAAAGTAATCCGGATAGAAGCGCCCAATGGTTGACTTACCATCGGCTATTTTAAATGCATTACTACCAAGATATAGAGATGTGCCAATATCATCGCCATTTTCATCTTTAGCAACTGGTGCCTCAGCAATAAGCTCGAAAACACCGACTTCTGAAACCGATTGATCAAACGTCACACTGCCACGAGACCATTTACTTGATTCTGGTAGCTTCTCATTTAGAAGTTTGGCTAATGAACCATTAGACGGGTACTTCACTTTATTACTAACCGTAATAGTCTTCTCTTGATAGTTCTCAGCAACCGTATCATCATCTTGCAATGCCGAGATGGTTAACTCAAAAACTTCACCAGCAGCAACAAACCCCGAAGAGCAGCCATTTTTACTGTTGGTGCACTCTCCGCTCTTATCACCACTCTTTGCAGTAACTTTCAGTTTTGAAGGAAAACTAACGAAGCTGCCGAATCCATCCGAGTCATCAACACCTTCAACACTGGCTTTAAGTTTGACCTTTCCAGCTTCAGAGTATCTCAACTTAAAGAATGCCTTGCCTTCATCATCAAAATAAACATTAGGCAGGTATTTATTAGCTCTGGTTAGCTCGACATTTGAACTCCATTCCACAGCCTGATCTTTCACTTTTTTCTTGTAAGAAATCACGACAGGTTGAGAGCTATCGATCGGTGCCACTTCATAATCAATCGACATATTAACACCGCGAGATTCACCGCCGTCTTCAGTTCGAGTTGAACAAAACGATAGGTAGTCCTCCCCCGTAGTTTCGCGACTAGCAACTACATCATTAACATTCACCGCAAGCACATTTGAAGCGAAGGTTACATTACAGTTGTTAGCAGATAGTGGCCCGCCATTAATTCGACATCGTGCCCCTTCAAAGCCAAACTGTGGTACGGAACTTTGATCGATACCCAAAGTAATATCGCCAGCTCTTGAACCTTGCAGCTCAAGCTGAGTTTCATTCTCAAACTGTACATTTGTACCACCAACCCAGTTGGCAACATTATTGCCAGTAGATGGAAGTAAAGTGACAGAGAGAGGCGTTAAGCTGCCATCATCGTATGCATCTCTAGGATATTGCTCAGAACAACTTTCATTCATACAAGCTCTAAGTGTCACATCAGAAGCCTGACACGTACTGCCTGAGCCTGAGTAGTCAAACTCGAAATGATGAATACCATCTGTTAATCGCGAGTACTTGTCCGCACAGACTCGGAAGTTATCAATATCATGCGTATTGGTAAGCATACCTGTGGATGCCGTTACCGACAGACGGAAGTTATCTGGAATATAGTTAAAACCACCTTTTTTCAAAACGTTAAACTCTTCGATAACAGGATCCCATCCGCCATTTTTTCCGACTTTTCGAAATACAGCCAGCGTTATCGTATCGGTGTTACGCGAATTTAAAACTACTTTATAACGATGCAGTTTCTCTTTACCTTTTCGATTATCCAACGAGCTGCTGTATTTTTTGCCAGTGATATACGGATAACCTTTCAACCACTTACCATTCGCATCTTGGACGCCCTGTCCACGCACCCCAACATTATCAGCAACACTATTTGAAACGATTTTCTCGCTCCCTTCACGAATGTAGTTACCAAACTCATCAATACCAATACCTAGCCAACCACCAGCAAAGCCTTCTACATCTTTGGAGACTTCAGGGTAGTGATTCTTTAGAAGCTTCATCCCGTAACCAAGCGGACCACCAAATGCCCCGGTTTGAGGAGGGACACTCGCATCAGAAATCACCAGCGCAACACCGTCAGCACCATTCCCACCATATGCATTGTGATCAAACTCAATCTCTAAATAGTTCTGATCTGACGGAAAAATATAGTTATATGCAGAGGCTGTTGCCTGCTCTGGTTTATTTGAGTTTAAGATGAAACGTCCATCAGAGATATGGGGCTCGTCACTGGTACCAAAGCCCATCACCGACCAGTTTGACAATGAACCTGAATTGAAGTTTTCTTCTGGTAATAGTGAACATTGCTGTGTTGGAGGAATAACAGGAACTAATTCAGGACAAAGTGAGGCTACAGCCTCTATTGGGCACTCTCCGGTCTGGGGGGGCTGACAGTTGGGATCATCTACACCACAATAAATGTCACTATCATTGTACTCGTAAGAATGTGATTTTGAGTTAACAGAACCACAGACGGTCGAGCTTTTTACTGTGGCTTTCCCGTGGGACTGAATCGCTTCACTAAGAGTATAAACACCTCGATTTTGATCGAGTTTAGAGTTAGTCAACGATACTTCGCTACCTGTTGATTCTACCCGGCCACAAACCAATGAGTTTTTAATATCGACTTTATGTAGAGCGAGAATATTTCCGTGTACTTGGTTATGGCTCTCTAGGATCACCTCGTGACCTTCACTAGTTACATCCCCAGTAACTTTCGTTTGTTTTAAAGTAACTTTGCTTCGTGCCCAAACATCACCTTGAATTTCATTTTCATTTGATTCTGTCTTTACTTCACCGCCTTGACTTGTAACTTTCCCCTCGACAACCGTCTTCTTCAACGTTATATCACCATGCGCTATAACATCACCATGAATCCTGTTACCATTGCTCTCCGTTTTAATTTGTCCACCCGTACTCGTAACATTGCCATTCACTGTTACTTTCGAGAGAGTTACGTCTTTAGCCCCCTCAACACTGCCATTAATGACATTCCTTTTACCTTTTATCTCAATACCATCAGAGTAACTGGTAACATTGCCTTGTACTTCTGCATCTTCAAGAAGCACCTTTCCGTGGGATACGTAGATTAAACCGTGAACCTTAATATCGTTCTTGAGTTCAACTGCACCGAAAGACTCCACACGCCCAAAAATTTCAATGTCATTTTTACCTTTGAAATCGCTGTTCTTGGATAGGATATTGATCGAATGTTCACTGCTTCCTAAAGTATTTTTTCCTTTAAGTTCAACACCACCATAAACATGAATGTTGATATCACGGTAAGCGTTGACTGACTGGCCTACATTCATTGTAAGACCATTGGGACAAATATAGTTGCCAAAATCATAATAATACCCACCACAGAAGCTCCCTCTGGCTTTCATTTTCCCCTGACTAATCGACCAATATGGAGTCATATCATTTGGAACAGCAGAAAAACTTTCAGAAGAAAACAAACTGACGAATAAAGCAGTAATTATTATTCTTTTCATTATCCTAATCCCTAACCCAAACTTCTTGCTGACGCTGTACCTGTATAACCCCAGAACCACACGTTGCCGTGGCCTGCACCTTAAAAAGAGATTCAGCGTCAGGGGTACCCTCATTGAAAGTACCTATATTTGTACATGCCATCGCATTAACCTTGCATCCACTTCCCACAGCTACCGGCGGAACGGCACCGCTAACCTCCCCACTGCATACGGTCTCGATATCTGTTGTACTTGTATCTAACGGATACATCTTGGTCAGTGCCCACTCATTGGCGGACTGAGCAACAAACCAAGCTTTTGTTCCCAAAAACTCTCTTGTTAATCCGCTTTGATTCGACCATGTAACTTTCATTAAAGAGGAAGCCAAATATCCCATTACAATAATGACGAATAACACGATGATTAGTACATTTCCGCTGGAGTTTCTTTTACGGGACATTGAGCACCTGCACATCTTGTTGATACACACTACGTTCACCATCCTGCTCAAACTCTAGATTAATATGAACTAAACCACCTCGTTGCAGAGTAGACTCTAGATAACGCATACCACTTACGGACGAATCGACACTATCCGCAACCGTAATACCATTTCGCGTAACTCGCTTGGTATCAAAACAGTAGCGAACCTCCGACTTCTCTTGATAAATATAAAGACGGCTAGAAACAGAGGATCCCGTAATCGTACTTGCCCCCCCACTAACAACAAAAACCTTACCTGTTTTAGCTAAACCACCAATGGCTATATTTCGCGAAGAAGTTGATTGTAAATCTTCATATCGGCTCGGATTTATCACCATCCTGCGATTCGCAGGAATAGGATTAAGCGTTGAGTCATTACCTAGCAAAAACTCTAAGTCATTATTCTTAAACGTGTAAAAACCAGAATATTCAATCGGCACAAACTCTAGACAATTAGTTGTTCCTTTTGGCACATGAAAACTATTAGGTACAGCATGGCGGATTTCACGCGTCATCTTTTCTAAAACAAACTGAGCCTGTGTTTGTATTCGTTGGCGATCGATAGTATCAGCGTAGCCTTTCATTCCTAACTGGACATACCCAGCTATCCCCAACATGATGAAGCTGCCGACCACAATCGTAACTATCATTTCCATTAAGGTGAAACCACGATCTTTCATCAGTAGTTCCCCTTAATAGCTGTTAAAGTAAGGGGCTGCGTGTTCCCCGCAAAAATCCTTAATGTTACTTTTTTGTATTCGGTTATTTCATCGGGAGCTTTATCCGTCAGATCATCATAGGCAACGCTAATTTCTAATCTAAAGTTTTTGTACTGCTCAGTACTGTCCGCACCAAGTACATCACTAATATTCCCTCTAGGGATACCATCACACTGAGAAGCCGTTGTAGATGTGCTCCAACACCCGATATAGTCATCGACATCATTGAAATCACTAGGCGTTGTTTCCAAGGAACCGTCTAGTTTTTTATCCGCACCTAATTTATTTACGTCAGTGCAGCTCACTCCATTCTCACCACACCGAACGGTGCCACCATCAAAGTCGCTGTTTTCATCGAAGCCTCGCGCCAATATCTGAGACATGAAACCTTGGCCTAATGCGGCCGCGCGGGTTTGATAATGAGGGATGGCGGAATCTCGAATTTGAGGGACAAGAAAAGAAGTAAACGCCACCATCGCAATGCCCATTAAAACAATCGCGATGATCATTTCTATCAAAGTCATGCCACTAGATTTCTTCATGAGCATGTACCTTTTGAAACATAACCTTGAGTATTAATTTCAACTTGGCAGCGACTTCGACCATGCTTATCTTCAATCAGGATTGAAACCCCACCACTCGCTGAGTTTATTGGATTACCCAATAAATCAAACTCGATTGGATTAGTTACAGCGTTGGTCAGTGAAAACTTTGCGGATTTATCAACAACCATGTCACTACGAGAGTCTTTTACCTTGCTAGCCAGGCCGCATGCAGCACTAGATCCTATGCAAGAGCTTGTAATCGACAAACAAAAATTAGTGTAGCTAGAGTCCTCTCCAGCTTTGTAGCTACTAGGTAGGCACCTTTCAGGATAAGACTTGTTTGGGATGCTGATATTCGACTGCATACGATTCACCTGCACTTGGCGAATCACAGAAATCACGCGTTCTTGTAATGCATATGCAGAGAAATTGCCAGATCCCATAAAACGGCTGGCTGCAAAAAGTGAAAGGATAGAGAGGAGAACAATCACGAGGATTAACTCCATTAACGTGAACCCTAATGCAGAGCTGCGAATTTTCATAACCCAACCTTAGGCTTAGAACAAGCGAGATAAGTATACGATGAAATTATGAGAATAATGATAGATTTATAATTTTTCGATTCGAAGTGTGAACAGATGAACAAATAACCAATGTCTAGTTATTTTGCCCCTTTGAACGACCAATCTCTTCTTCAATTCGATCGTAAGTTTCTTTATTGCTCAATGTTTCAGAAACGTGCTCAGCGGTTTGCTTAGTTTGCTCCCACTTAGCCTCGTAAGTTTCTGGTTCAAAGCTGATAAATCTTGGTAATACCACATAACCGATCACACCTAAGATAATCAGCACAACCACAAATTCGATTGCACTAAGACCCGATGATTTACGCATATGAACTATTCCGAGATTAATCAAAATAAGGAGATAAAGGCCAGACTAGCTGGCCTTTATTTTTCTTTAATCAAAGATTAAAACTTAGCGCCACAGTCATCAATCACTGTAACAACTGGAGCTTCAGAACTTGTAGCAGCTGTATAGCCCACACACTTCTTATTGTAGCCTTTGTAACCAAATAGAACTTGAGCACCACTTGTTGCAGTATTCCAATCATTTTCTAAACCATCAACTACGAGGTACAGATCAGCCTTATCTGCCTTAGGGTAACCGTATACGATGTTTAGATCATCATCTGTTTTAATTGTTAGTGTTGCTGCAGAAGCCGCTTCTTTCCCTTCGATTGCCGCTTTACCATATGTAATACCTGCAGCACCAGTGATAGCGCCTTTTAAACCTTCAAGTGCAGAGTTACGAGCATCATCTTGTAGGTTAAGGAAACGTGGTGCCGCAGTGACCGCTAGAATACCTAGGATTACAATAACCACTACTAGTTCGATAAGGGTGAAACCACCTTGTCTTTTCATTGTTTACTCTCTCTATGTAAGCATGCAGTGTGACTGCAAGGTTTCGTTTAGGTCACGCGACCATTTTGGATATTGTCAAAACGGTTTGGAGCAGCAACGTTCACTAAAACTGACCGTGAAGTGGATACTGTATCTACCGCTTGAGCAGAATGACGAATCGCCATTATTCAGTTCATGCTGCAATGAGAAAAACACATTATTGTTTACCCACGATTACAGCCTGTTACTTATGGTAATGATTGCATTATACCGACTTTCATTACCAATTATAGTGATTAGGTGTCAAAAAATTCACTCCGCCGACATTTCTACGTCTATTTTCAGTTGATTAGCTGTTGAGATAACTACAATCGACTGACCATTTTCATAAGTGTAGTGACAGACATAACGATCAGTTTTGATGGCTCCACTGATATCTATTAACTTGTTGGTCATTATTTTACGTTGGGGGTAATGCACCGCTAGCCAATAACCACAATCTAATACACCTTGCTGAGTAAAGGGAGACACTAACCCGTCCTCAGTCATAGTAAGGTTAAAACCATCCATCAGCATATGTTCTGGCTCGCCTTGTACTAGCCAAGCTTGACGATAACGCTGAACACTGTCTTGCATCCAAACTCTCGCTAACTTCGCTCCAGTTACTTGTGCTTGCTCGGTAACAGGACGTAATTTGACCGCCAAACCCACCGCCATAATCGTAGCAATAACCCCAAACACAATAAGCGTTGCTCGGCTTTGATTTTCAACCACCTATTAGCCGCCTTTGATGATGTCGAGCATTCCCCACATTGGTAAGAAGATACCCAATGCCAGCACCATGACCATGCCTGCGACAATCACCAAAAGTAATGGTTCTATTCTTGCGGTCAGCGTTTTTAGATCGTAATCGACTTCTCGATCGTAAAAGTCCGACACCTCCAGCAGCAACTCATCAATACGACCAGTTTCTTCACCTACTGCAATCATCTGAATCACCAATGGGGTGAATATTTTACTGTTGATGGCCGTCACTGAAATGGTGCTACCCGCTTCAATTGCGGACTTCATCTCAAGAATTCGGTTTTCTAAAAAACGGTTCCCTAAGGCTTCCCCGGCCAAAGCCAAAGACTGGTTAAGTGGCACACCTGATTTCAGCATCAACGAAAAGGTTCTGGCAAAACGAGAAAGCTGCGCACGATTAACGATATCGCCTACAATTGGCAGCCGAAGCCGAAACTTATCGAACTTCTCCCGACCATCAGCCGTCGCCACCCACGCTCTGAATACAGTAAACGCGCCAATCATTGCCACAACCAGCAACACCCAATAATTAACAAAGAAATTAGAAGTCGCGATCAAAATACGCGTCGGCAATGGTAGCTCAACCCCAAAGCGCGTGAACATCGATGCAAACTCAGGGATCACCAAGATATTCAATACAAACATGGCGATGGTGATAAAGATAATGACAAACGTCGGATAACGCATCGCCGCTTTAATGCGTTTGCGAGTCTCAAGTTCCTGTTCGTAGTAATTCGCCAGTTGCAATAGCGCTTGGTCAAGCCGACCCGTATTCTCACCGACGTTGATCATAGAAACGAACAGTGGGCTGAATACTTTGCTGTGTTGCTGCATCGCAGAAGACAAACCTCGGCCATTACTCAGTTCAGAAACGACATCTTCTAGCGCCTCTTTGAGCTGTTTGTTTTCGCAATTTTGCAACAAACCACGCATAGAGCGCAGCAAAGGTACGCCAGCTTTAGTCAAACTAAACAACTGGCGAGAGAAAAGAATAATTACTTCCAACGGAATAGCAGGCACAAACAGCTTAGATAAGCTCACTTGGCTTTTTGCCGACTCTTTCTCTAAACGTACATTGAGCGGGATGACCCCTTTGTTCATCAATGCTTCCGCCGCAGCTTCTGAGTTCACTGCTTCGATTTTGCCGTTAGTGGATGAGCCGTCTAGCGTGCGGCCTTGATAACGAAAAGTTGGCATTCACTTACCTATATGAAAATGGGATCAGTCTTACCAGAAGCATCACCCTCACCTAGGGTCATCACTTCGTCCAAACTGACGGTGCCTTGTAGCGCCAGTTCCATTGCAGAAGCAAGCAGTGGCTTATAGTTTTCTGAGCGGCGCGCGGCTTGCGCAAAGCCAACCGCATCATTGGCGCGCAATTTATCCATCATCTCTTGCTCAAGTTCGAGCATTTCAAACACACCGATTCGGCCTCGATAACCAGTCAAGTTACAGTTTTGGCAACCTGCGCCTTTATAAAAAATGGTGCTAACTTGATTTGGGAAACGCCCAGCTAACCACTGCTGGCGAGACTCATCTAAGTGGTCTTCTGTTTTACAATCTGGGCAAACTCGGCGCACAAGACGCTGCGCCACCACGGCTCTGACTGCACTAGCAACCAAGTAACCCGGCGCACCCATATCGATCATACGTAACGCACTGTCGACAGCATCGTTGGTGTGAAGAGTGCTCAATACTAAGTGACCCGTTAGTGCAGCTCGCAGACCAATTTCTACCGTCTCTTGATCACGCATCTCACCAACAAGAATGATGTCTGGGTCTTGACGTAAAAAGGTTCTCAGAACACGCGAGAAAGTTAGATCGATCTTACTGTTAACCTGTACCTGAGTGATGCGAGGCAGACGATATTCAACCGGGTCCTCTGCTGTAATGATCTTTTTCCCAGGTTCGTTGAGCTCACTCAATGCGCCGTAAAGCGTGGTGGTTTTACCGGAACCTGTCGGCCCGGTAACCAAAATCATGCCATGCGGACGCGCCAACTGTCGACGTAAGCGAGCAAGCAAGTCTGGCGGCAAGCCCGACTCTTCTAACGGACGCAAACCAGCGGACTGGTTAAGCAGACGCATTACTACAGATTCTCCGTACTGCGTTGGTAACGTCGACATACGAATATCAATTGATTGGCCACGAACTTTGATATTGAATCGGCCATCTTGTGGCAAGCGCTTTTCAGAAATATCTAGGTGTGCCATCAACTTCAGTCGAAGAACCAAAGCCGATGCAATGTTCACTTCATTTAAGAGCGTTTCATGCAATACGCCATCAATACGCTGGCGCAAACGCAATACTTGATCGTCTGGCTCAATATGAATATCCGAAGCTCCAACCTGTACCGCATCTTCAAACATGGAATTAACCAGCTTTACAACGGTAACCTCTTCACTGTCGGCCTCATCAATACCGTAATCAAAGCTTTGTACATCTTTATGCTCTTCATGCAGCTGTTCAGCAAAGGAGGCGATCTCTTTAGTACGGCGGTAATAACGGTCAAAGCTTGAAATAAGCTGACGCTCTGAAGCAACAATGAACTCAAGGTTGTATTGACCTAACAAGTTCATCAATGATTCTTGAGTGAACAAGTCCGCAGGGTCGCTCATAGCAACGCGCAGGGTGTCCCCATTTCGAGCAACGACCATCGCACGTAAGCGACGTGCGTGTACCTCAGGTAGAATCTGCACGGCTTCGGCATCCACAGGCGCACGACCAAGATCGATCAGTGGCAAACCAAGCTGCTGAGACAAGAAGTCCAACATTTGCTTTTCGGTAATAAAGCCAAGGTCAATTAACGCATCCCCTAGCTTCTGCCCGGTACTGCGTTGTGCGTTTAGTGCTTGCTGGATTTGTTCTTCAGAGACGATACCTTCCTCAACCAGAAGATCGCCCAAGCGTTTTCTCAACTGAATTTTCATTGTGCGCTCTCCAACTCTTTCAAGATGCTCAAACGGTCACGGATAAATGCTTGCGATTGATTCGAAATGCCAACTTTACCCAGAGCTTGGTTGTAAGAGTGAATCGCGGCAGTAAAAGCCAGGGCGCGCTCTTGTTGAATAGCCAAACCTAACCACCAGCGCGCGTTTTCCGGCTCACGCTGAGTTAGGAGTTGATAGCTCTCAAGCGCAATGTCATTTTGCTTGTGTTTTTGTGCCAATGCCGCACGCATCGCCAAGTAATCTCGACTTGGTACTGGAGGCAAATGAACAAGCGGGCTCAGCGCCGCTTCAGGTTGATTAGCTTTCACTAACAACTTAGACAAGGCCAAGCGGAGTACTTGGTTGTTCGTATCTAGGTTGATGCCTTCTTGAATAATCTCATATGCTTTACGCGTGTCACCTTTACCAAAGTACAACGCTGATAACTTTTGACGCGTGTCTGCATTCATTGGCTCATAACGCAACGCCTCGGCATAAGCCGATAACGCTGTTTGCATATCGTTAGCATCGAGTGCCTTTTCCGCTCGACTAACAGCCTTAAGGGAAAGCTGACGATGTGTAAGCTCAACCTGCTCAATACGCATTGAACTGTTTTCTGCTGTCGTGTGGGTTACGTGATCGTATTGTTCCTCGCTCGGCATCGTTGCTAACTGCGCGAGTAAAACTGAATCATCAGAGGCGATATTTATCTCAGATTTTGGCGTGAACCTATCAGTCTCTTGCATGTGAGGCTGTTGCGCGACCGGCTGTGTGGCTGGTTTAGTGTAAACCACTTGAGTTGTATCGGGCGTCATTTTACTCGTTGGCGAGTGAGTGCGCTCCGATGAAACAATTGGTGAGACATTCACAGACGACAATGGCATAGCGTCGGTTTGAAATTGTGATAGCTCGCCTGAAGGGACAGGACCGCGAGAGACCGCCCAGCTACCAACCGCAAGGCTTAACGAAAAACCGGCGACAAGCCAAAGCCAAGGTTTACTGCGTGAGACACTTGGAATCTCCGCACGAGTAAG
The DNA here is from genome assembly GCF_033338935.1 of Vibrio sp. Vb0598. Classification (NCBI taxonomy): domain Bacteria; kingdom Pseudomonadati; phylum Pseudomonadota; class Gammaproteobacteria; order Vibrionales; family Vibrionaceae; genus Vibrio; species Vibrio sp. Vb0598. The sequence continues at coordinate 76,135 of NZ_JAWOTP010000019.1, forward strand.
CTCTGACGGCGATGTTTTTTCAGCAAGTTCTGATAATGCTTTATTGATGGCACTCAAGGTTGACTCCATCCCCAAAATACGGGTGTTTTAAACTTAGGTTTACGGGCATCAAACGTATCGTGCATAGCGGCGTAAACGTGATGATTTTTCAATAGTGTGCAACGATCATTAAATGCAGCAAGCAACGACTTGTGACTAATTTGGTTTATCAAGCGCGGAATCCCCATGGATGAACGCCAAATCGCTTTTTTCTGTTCAATAGAAAAAATGTGCGCCCCATTGCCTGCTTTATCTAAACGATTATTGATGTAAGCCACGCCTTCATCGATAGAGAGAGGACGTAACTGGCAACTAAACGTAATGCGTTGACGAAATTGCCTTAGCTCATGGTTAGCCAATCTTTCATCCAACTCAGGTTGTCCGAATAACACCAATTGAATGAGCTTATCTTGTTCCGTTTCTAAGTTGCCAAATAGACGTAATGTTTCTAAAGCTTGTGGGGAAAGAGCTTGCGCTTCATCAACGATCAAGACGGTTTTCTTTCCCAAGGCATGTACTTGAATCAAGTGCTCTTGAATGAGGGAAACGATGCGCAGCGGATCATCGTTCTCGATACCTAACTCTCTGGCGACAGCAAACTGCAACTGTTCCCCATTCAACACTGGATTGGGTAAGTAAATAAGCTCAACTTCAGATTCAATCTGCTCGATCAGCTTACGGCATACCATGGTTTTTCCAGTGCCGACTTCTCCCGTCACCTTAATCACCCCTTCTCCCATTTGCACGGCAGCTAGGATGGTTTGGATCGCCTCATAGTGAGGGACTAACCCCAAGAACATTTCTGTATTTGGGGTTAACGAAAAAGGCTGAACTCGGAACCCAAAGTGTGACAAGTACATACTCGAATCACAAACCTATTGAAAAACAGAACCTTTCCCAGCGCTTATTGCGCATCTGGGAACCACTCTTGCAGCAGATCACGAGAGCGCTCTAGCTCTTTCTGCCAAGAGTTCACGCCAACTACGGTCGGTTTTAGCAAGATGACCAATTCTGTTTTCTCAGTTACGTTATTCACGTTGCGGAACAAATGCCCCAGTGCTGGTACATCGCCCAAAAATGGGACTTTAGAAACAAGCTCACGATTTTGCTGTTTCATCAACCCGCCGATAACCACAACATCGCCATCTTTAGCACGAATAACCGAGTCTGATTCACGAATAGAGCTTTTCGCTAATGGCAGTTGGATGTTTTGGAAATCTCCGCCCAAGTTCAATTGCTTCACCTCTTCCGTGACTTCAATAACTGCGGGGTGAACATGCAAGAACACATTGCCTTTGTTATCAATTTGCGGAGTCACATCGAGGGAAATACCCGAGAAGAATGGCGTCAGTTCCACTTCAGGAACTGCATTTGAGTTTTCACCGTTGCCTGCATTGCTCGATAGCTCGGTAACAAAGTACTCATCGGTACCCACTTTGATGACAGATTTTTGGTTGTTGGCAGCGGTAATACGAGGGCTCGAAAGGACGTTCAAGTCACCTTGCGTAGACATGAAGCTCAACACTGCATTGAAGTTACCATCCGAAATAGTCACGTTAGTTTGACCGCCCAATAGCGTGCCAATCGCATCCAATGGTGGTAATGTCGACGCAGGGCGGTTGACAACGATACTACCCGAGTTACCAATTGACGCCGATAAGTTTGACCAGTTGATGCCTTGTTGGTAGCCATCATTCAACGTCACTTCTAGGATTTTAGCTTCAAGAATGACCTGGCGCTGCATGCGCTCCTGCGATACACCTAAGAACTCGCGTACTTCGCGAATATCATCTGGAAATGCTCGAACCGTAATAACTCCCGCTTGTGGCGTTACAACCACACTTTGCCCTTTGCCTGAACCAATTAGATTCGCAACAGCTTGCTGCAGCATAGGCCAGAAGTCACTTTCAGTGATGGTTTCAATGCGTGTACCACCCGTAGATGTGGTCGAGCTATCGTTGTTGTTTCCATTGTTAGAGTCTGACGAGTCAGAACTGTCTGAGCTACCACCAGAATTAGACGTACCAGCCGAGGTTACAGAGCCCGTAACAATGCTGGTTAATGAGCGACCAGAACGCTTGAACTGCAGGTAATCGACTGGAATGGTCACCGTACGCATACCTGCTGGGTAGATTTGAATAACTTTGCCAGACTTCACCACGTCATAGCCATACATATTCTGTACGACATTCAGAACTTCATCCAATGTCACATCTGACAAGTTGACGGTGATATTACCTTGTACCGATGGGTGAATCGCCACGCTGTACTCAGTGCCTTTCACTAATGAGGCGAAAAAGCTTCTTGCATCGACCGCATTCGCCTGAATACGAAAACGCTTCGAGGTGCCTTGCTCTGATGCAACGTTCGAGTCTAAATTTGGCATCAAGTCTGCCTCAACAGAAGAAGGGATTTCTTCCAATGTGCGGCTGTTCGCTTGATTGATCGATTCATTGAGCGCTTCTTTAACTTCCACTGGATTCCGATGACCCATTGAACATCCCATTAAAGAAGCAATCGTTATTCCTACAACTAATTTGCGCATATCTGATCGGGCTCTGGTTATTATTGTTTTACGTTTAAATCAAAAAGCTCTAGGTCCCACTGACGGTTACCACGCTTTAAAGTTACAAATTCACTATTAATGCTCGCGACGCGATAACCCTTAAATAGCTCGCCTTTTTCGACAAGTTTGTTATCCATAATCGCGATACAATCAGTACTTGGCTTACACACAATACTGTTGAGCTTAGGCAGTCGATACCGTTTAACTTTTGGTTTCGCTGACGTTTCAACCGCTGGCTTTTCCCAACCAAGTGGGGCCGTTGGGTCTTGGTTTGCCCAAGCGGTTCCTGCCGCTGCCATAACAAGCAATGAGATGATGAGTTTGTTAACCACCAATAAACTCCTCTCTAGATCCTAGTGTGTAAACTTCTAACACAAGCTTCGCTTTCGGGTACTCTTCGACTTTATAACTAAAGCTGCGCCAGTAATAACTCGCAGGAAGGCTCTCCAATTTATTCAGATAATTAGCAATAGAAAAATAGTCACCAGTCAGTTCCATACGAACAGGATGCACGTAGTAACCAGAGTATTGCGATGCTTCTTTATCTTCCGTTATTGGCTCAGATGGCAAGGTTTGCAGAGACAAAAGGTGAATGCCACTTTGCTGCTCCAACACATTTTCAAGCAGCTCAGCCATTTGCGAAGGTGTAATAAGATGCTCGATGATCTCCGCTAATTGCATCGAAAGATGCTGACTCTCAGCTAACAGATTAGATATCGCGCGATCAATCTCAGCATTTGGATCTTTCTTAAGTTGCGCCTGAATACGTAGCGTATCGATTTCAATCTTTTGATTGGCTTGCTTTAAATTACTTAGTTGCCTCTCATTACTGATGATCTCGTTAAGCTTTGGCTCCAATACCAGCGTAAAGAGCAACATGATCACGACAACTAAACCGCACAATGCGGTGAGCACTTTTTCACGCGTACTCATTTCGCCAAAGCGCCCTTCTAATGAGAGCCAGAATTCGTTCATTTCTCTTTATCCTCGCGCGTTTTTAGTTCAAACGTCACAATATCCTTATCATTTCGACCTATTTTGACGTCGTCAAACGTTCGACCAACCAAGCTAATTTCGTTTTTAAATTGGCTAACCCAATTTGGCACTGAGCTCGGTTGTTTCGCTAGCCCCTTCAGGTCTAAGGCATGGGTATTGATTCGAATTTCGGACAAAGAAATTTCTTGGTTTCCTAGCTTCGCTAATGATTGCATCACGCCAGAGTAACCCGTGCGTTGCGAGTCATCGTATTTCCCGACAGCTTTAAGCGAGTCTCGCTTCGCCTTGACTTCACGCTCTAAGCGGGCTTTAGCTGCCAGCTTATTATTGTCAGGTTGATGTTTACGTAGCTTGACTTGATAACGTTCAAGCTCTGACTTCATGATATCGCCTTTACTTTTTACAATAGCAATCTCATCTTCCAAACCGCTGCTCTGCCAAGTGACATAACCGTAAGAAAATAGAATTGCAGCCGCCGCAACGCCCCAAGATAACGCGATATTTTTTAGCGTCAGGAGCTCTTTTTTCGGTTTTAAGTAATCGGGATATAAGTTGACGCGTCGAGTATTTGAAGTAGCCGCAGTGTCAGCCAAAACATGTCCTGATAGCTCATGTTCTGGTGGTAATAACGGTGAAACCTTAGTACTTAAACGGTAATTCAGAGCCTGAACAAGCTCGCTCTCATCCTCTTCATCGCAGCACACTTTCAATTGATGTAATTGCACGTGGCGTAACTGAGATGAAAGATAATCAATCGAACGTTGCAGTTCTAACGACAGACTGTCCATCTGTAAATCGCTAGACGGAACCCCCGTTAACGGTGGCATCACACTGCGAATAGAGCGGTGGAACGCAATAGTATTTTCAACAAAAGCGCTTATACGGAAATGACCACGCACACTGCGTTGTAATAATAGGAAGTTTCCTAGTTCACCCGCAGTCTCTCCCCAAATATCGTCTTCAGGAAGAATGGCTTCTAATGGTAACTGGGCTCGGCTGGCCAGTAACACAATCTTATCCAATATTTTTCGCGATAAGACGTATGCTTGCACTTTGGTTGAATTCGGTAACTCGACCGCATCGGCAATAATGTCGATGGCACGCTCAGAGATCAGTTCTTTCAACAAAAACGGTAATGCAGCTGGCCATTCTTGACGCGGCATGACCGGTTTGTCGATTTGGTACATCTGGTAATAGTTATGAGAAAGAATAACCGTTAATGAATCATACGCACTCGCTGCAACGCTCAATGCTTGCTCAACGGCTTTTTCCCAATTGGACTCAGAAATATCAAATTGGTATGGACGACTACTTTTGATTGAAGATGATAAATAAACGGCGTCTGGCTGAATAACCAAAAAGCAGGAGCGACCACCACTAGATGATCGCTTAAGCTTGTCGAATAGTGCTTTGAAATCCATGATTATTATCTTTATTTTTTCCGCCAGCGATTTCGTCTTCCCAATTTAACTTGGGATTCTGATTGAGAATTCGGCAACGCTTGGGGACGAGGAAGAAACTGCTGCTCCGCAGAAAAGTAACGCCCTTGCCCACCATAAACCCCGAGCTCAATTAATGTGTTGAGCTCGTTCTGATTCTCAATTCCCACTGCTATAATTTTAGTTTTACTGTTTGCCGCCGCACCTAGCATACTGCGGACAAATAGCTGGTTTTCATGTCGTTGGTCGATTTTTGCTACTAAACTGCGATGAAGTTTAAGGTAACGAATATCCACTTCTTTTAAATAGTGAGTGCTGACGATGGTACGCCCAGCCTGCCCAACCATTAAGTGGCACCCCAAACCGGCCAGCATTTTAGCGACTGGTCGCATAAAGTCTAAGTGTCTTACAAATTGTGCTTCAACAAACTCAAAACTGAGACACTTTCTCTGCTCACGTGACAACTGTAAGAGTTCATCACGAAACCATTTAAAGTACTCTCGGTTAGAAAATGGCGTTACATTCAAATTGAGCGCATACGATCTTGAGTTATCAAAATTATCCTTAAACTCTCTTAAGAATTTATTAATAACCGACTTATCCATTTGCGCTTCATAACCAACCTGTCTGATCGCAGAAATGAACCGAGACGCTTTAACAATCCCATTCTCAGGATCGCGAATCCGACATGTTAACTCTTCATATAATGATTTTTTATGCGTCGCGTCACTTATTGGGTGCACAGATTGTGCGTAGAGTATCACACTTTCAGGTGTAAGTGCTGTGTCAAATAACGTTCTCCACCTCACACTTCCGCGAGCTTCTTCATCGTGGTTCCATTTTTTGAAGCGACTCCAATTATTGTTATTTTGTAGTTGCGCACTACGCAAAGCAGTCTCGGCTTCATCAATGATTTGGCTGTGTCGCTCACCTTCTTTATAAGTGGTGATGCCAATATGGCACCAGTTGTCTGGATCAAGTGGCTCTGGCGGCATTAACTTTTCTAACTGGCGAATGCATTGCGAGGCAAGGTTAGCCACATCTTTCGCACTTTGGTGCGGTAGAAAAAGCGCAAAATCAGCATCGTAATAACGGGAAAATACAACATCTGGGTATCGTTGAACTAAATTGGACAATAAACTCCCAACTTCAACAATAAACTCATCCGTAATTTGCTTATCTTGCTCTTCTTCAACCAGTTTCCAGTCTTGAATACGCACTAGCAACACGGCGCCGCGAGCCCCACTTTCTAGTAACGCCGATTCCAACTTGCTATCAAATAACACTCGGTTAGCGGTACCGGTTAGCTTATCAAGGAAGGTTTGAGTTCGAATAAAGGTATCAAATCGGCTTCGCTCTTGACGCGCATCTTGTAACTCTTCGATTAATACATCGAGCGCTTCACTGGCGGTGTAAGGCCATTCTTTTTTGTCACCTTTGGCATACTGCTCCACCCTACCAGCCAGGATCATTCTGCCTCGCTCTTCGAGCATTTCAGAGCCTTCTAATTGCTCTTTAAGCCATGCCACGCCGCGCATTAAGCAGAAGATGATCAATATAACGGCAAGCGTGATCGACCAAAGCGCCTGCATTGAGTAGCTGTAACCTAAGTAAGGGGGAATTGCTTTAAAGTGAATCGTGTAATCTTGATTGTGAGTCAACTGGTACTCAGCCTCAAACAAGACTGACGCTTCCATTTGATGAGAAGTATCTTTGAAGCGATAAACAACGGCGTTGTTGGTCGACAACGTCATTTCGACAATATTGGAAGCCTGCAGCATTTTCGGCATCCAGCGCTGCATAGAATAAGCGGCGTCAGGATCTTCCATCTCCTTGTCGACCACCTCTACGATCCCTTCTAAATAATGGGTGAGATATTCCTGCCCAAGACGTTTAAAAGAGAGGGTGCCACCGACAAACAAGATAAACATGGCGCAGATAACGATCATGGTGACAAAGGCCACCAGCCGTGTGCTTAACTTAAGAGTTGGGGTATACCTCATGAATACCAAATTCCTTTTTTATTCATCATATACCTTATTGAAATATTTATACTTGATAAGAGTTCATCAAACAATCGGATTAGTCTGATAGTGAGAGGCTGGAGCATAAAGAAAATCACACTCATTGATAAGTTTTATTGTTACGCCTAACCTTGCCAAGAGAAGCCTGTGAAATCATTAGATTGCGACAATAAAAAAGGCCGCGATATTCGCGGCCTTTTCGATTCAAGCATAAGCAGAATTTAGAACGGGATATCGTCGTCAAAATCCATTGGTGGCTCATTGTACTGCTGCTGTGGTTGCTGCGGAGCCTGTTGTTGTGGTTGCTGTTGCTGAGGCGCATTGTACTGCTGCTGAGCTGGCTGTTGAGGCTGACCCCATCCACCTTGTTGCTGCTGTTGACCGCCCATTGGTGCGCCGCCACCTTGAGCACGACCGCCAAGCATTTGCATAACACCATTGAAGCCTTGAACAACTACCTCAGTTGAGTAGCGATCTTGGCCACTTTGATCTTGCCATTTGCGAGTTTGCAGTTGCCCTTCAATGTAAACTTGAGAGCCTTTACGCAAGTACTCACCTGCTACTTCCGCAAGTTTGCCGAACAACACAACACGGTGCCATTCCGTTTTTTCGCGCTGTTCGCCAGTCGCTTTATCACGCCATGAATCAGAAGTCGCAATAGTAATGTTTGCTACTGCACCGCCATTCGGCATGTAACGAATTTCAGGGTCGTTACCTAGATTCCCCACCAAAATAACTTTGTTAATTCCACGGCTGGCCATGATGTGCTCCGTTTCACTCTGGATATATAAAATTTTAGCGCATTAGAATAGCACGCTTTAATGTTTTGATTAAAGTCTAATACCATTGTGATCTATTGAGTCATCCTCTAGAACCCAAATCGTATTTCAACTTACGTGTGTAGCATTTTTGATTCGCATTGCAGACATCGTTTCGTGAAGCTTTGAATTCGAACGCATTTATTCAGTAAAGCGATGGTTATGGCCTCTCTTTAATGCCAGTTTATGGCTTCTATTGAACCCAGGGAGATTGGAACACGTGAGAAAGTCGGCTTACGCAAGAAAGCTATTTCTGATCAGTATGGAAGATAATGCGCAAAAAAAAGTGGCGGCACTCGAAAAGTACGTTGATATGAGCATCCCGGTGATTTCAACCGCAGCACTCATGGAAGCCAAGCCACAACACCGTAATAAAATTCTACTGATCGACTTCAGTGAACATAAATCACTTGTTCAATCGATCAAAAACTTGCCTCTTGTATGGAAAAACTTTGAAACCGTTGTCTTCAACGTGCCTAAAAGACTAACCACAGATGAACTTCTTTCATTTGGTCAATTAAAAGGTGTGTTTTATTCTGAAGATACGCTAGAGCAAATTGGAGAAGGGTTAAAAGGCATTGTTAACGGTCAAAACTGGCTGCCGCGTAATGTAACCAGTCAACTTTTACACTATTACCGCAATGTCATTAATACTCATACTGCACCAGCTACGGTAGACCTAACCATTCGTGAGCTACAAGTACTGCGTTGCCTACAAGCTGGCGCCTCGAACAGTCAGATGGCCGAGGAGTTATTCGTCAGTGAATTCACCATCAAATCGCACTTGTATCAGATATTCAAAAAGCTATCCGTAAAGAACCGAGTACAGGCAATCGCCTGGGCAGACCAAAACTTAATGTCATGATGCAATGTGAGCGGCTCTGATAACTGAAATGACGAGTCGCTCATCTTTTTTCCGCACCGAGTCTCACATTTTTTCCTACTTTATTCATGATTCATTGATACCTCTCGTGTTAAAGTTATGCGCAGATTCTTGATAAAAACGAGATAGGATATTCCCCCAATGATAAAAAAATGTCTGTTCCCTGCTGCAGGCTATGGCACTCGCTTCCTACCGGCAACGAAATCTATGCCAAAAGAGATGATGCCAGTCGTGAACAAACCGCTTATTGAATACGGTGTCGAAGAAGCAATCCAAGCTGGTATGAACGGCATGTGTATTGTGACAGGTCGTGGCAAGCACTCGATCATGGACCACTTTGATAAGAACTACGAACTGGAACATCAGATTAGCGGTACCAACAAAGAAGAGCTGTTGGTAGATATCCGTGAAATCATTGAATCTGCAAACTTCACTTATATACGTCAACGCGAAATGAAAGGCTTGGGCCACGCGATTCTAACTGGACGAGAATTGGTAGGCGATGAGCCATTTGCTGTTGTTCTTGCAGATGACCTTTGTGTGAACGAGCAAGAGGGCGTACTGGCTCAGATGGTGGCACTATTTAAGCAGTTCCGCTGTTCTATCGTTGCAGTGCAAGAAGTACCAGCCGAAGAAACGCACAAATACGGCGTTATCTCTGGTGAAATGATCAAAGACGACATCTACCGCGTAGACGACATGGTAGAAAAACCAGAGAAAGGCACGGCGCCTAGCAACCTTGCTATCATTGGCCGCTACATCCTGACTCCCGATATTTTTGAACTGATCGAAAACACTGAACCAGGTAAAGGTGGTGAAATTCAAATCACTGACGCGCTGCTAAAACAAGCAAAAGCGGGCTGTGTATTGGCTTACAAATTCAAGGGCAAACGCTTTGACTGTGGTAGCGTTGAAGGTTACATCGAAGCAACTAACTATTGTTTTGAAAACCTGTATCTAAAAGATGAAAAAACCTCTGAGCTAGGTAAGCACGCAACACAAAAAGCAGTATAAAGCATCGTCTTAGTACGAAATTACTGTATCGAAAGCCCAGCACAACGCTGGGCTTTTTACTTTACTGTTTTTTTATCCAGTAATTTTCTTTGCACATTTCTCACACTATGTAATACTTGCCCCACTTGGTTATACATAGAGCAAAAACGATGGATAAAATAGAAGTTCGCGGTGCCCGAACCCATAACCTTAAAGACATTAATCTTACAATCCCTCGCGATAAACTGATTGTCATTACTGGACTAAGTGGCTCCGGTAAATCCTCTCTCGCTTTCGATACATTGTATGCAGAAGGCCAACGACGCTACGTAGAGTCTCTCTCTGCCTACGCTCGTCAGTTTTTGTCTCTGATGGAAAAACCCGATGTCGACCACATTGAAGGGTTATCACCTGCGATTTCTATTGAACAGAAATCTACTTCTCATAACCCGCGTTCAACCGTCGGTACAATTACCGAAGTCTACGACTACTTACGTCTATTGTATGCTCGTGTGGGCGAACCCCGCTGTCCAACGCATCATGCCCCTCTTGCCGCGCAAACCATCAGCCAAATGGTGGACAAAGTCCTAGAGATGCCGGAAGGCAGCAAAATGATGCTATTGGCGCCTATTGTCAAAGAACGTAAAGGTGAGCATGTTAAAACGCTTGAGAACTTAGCGGCTCAAGGCTTTATTCGTGCGCGTATTGATGGAGAAACTTGCGATCTTTCCGATCCTCCAACCCTTGAACTACATAAAAAGCACACCATTGAAGTTGTGGTAGACCGCTTTAAAGTTCGTCCAGACTTACAACAGCGCTTGGCCGAATCTTTCGAGACAACACTCGAATTATCAGGCGGAATTGCGGTTGTCGCGCCAATGGATGGCGACGGTGAAGAGATTATTTTCTCCGCCAACTTCGCTTGTCCACAATGTGGTTACAGCATGCAAGAGTTAGAGCCGCGACTTTTCTCATTCAACAACCCTGCTGGTGCATGTGGCACTTGTGATGGTTTGGGTGTGCAGCAATACTTCGATCCAAGTCGAGTCATTCAAGATGATTCATTAAGCTTGGCACAAGGTGCGATTCGCGGTTGGGATCAAAAGAACTACTACTACTTCCAAATGCTCACCTCATTGGCCGATCATTATGGTTTTGACCTCCATGCCCCTTTTAATTCTCTGCCAAAGAAAACACAAGATGTCATTCTAAAGGGCTCAGGTCGTACTGAGATTGAGTTTAAATACATCAACGATCGTGGCGATATTCGCGTTAAACGCCATCCATTCGAAGGTATTCTGAATACCCTAGAACGTCGCTATCGTGATACAGAATCCAACTCTGTCCGTGAAGAGCTTGCAAAATACATCTCCACTAAATCTTGTTCAAGCTGTGGCGGTACTCGTCTACGCCTTGAAGCACGTAACGTGTTTATTGCTGATACGACACTACCTGAGATTGTTGAACTCAGCATTGCTGATGCATTGGAATTCTTCCATTCCTTGAAACTGGAAGGTCAACGAGCCCAAATCGCTGAAAAAGTGATGAAGGAAATCAACGACCGCCTGCAATTCTTAGTTAACGTCGGTTTGAACTACCTAAACTTATCACGCAGTGCAGAAACCTTATCAGGCGGTGAAGCTCAACGTATTCGTTTAGCAAGCCAAATTGGGGCGGGTCTTGTTGGTGTGATGTATGTTCTGGACGAACCGTCGATTGGTCTCCACCAGCGTGATAATGAACGCTTATTAAAAACGCTCACCCATTTGCGCGATTTAGGTAATACCGTACTTGTGGTAGAACACGATGAAGATGCGATTCGCTGTGCAGATCATGTCATAGATATTGGTCCTGGTGCTGGAGTACATGGTGGTAATGTTGTTGCGGAAGGCACCATGGAAGAGATAGTCGCGAATCCGAATTCTCTGACAGGTCAGTACTTAAGTGGTGTTAAAGAAATCGCAGTACCGAAAGATCGCACGCCGCGAGATCCGAAAAAAACGGTTGAGCTATTAGGCGCTACAGGTAATAACCTTAAAAACGTTAACCTTTCAATTCCTGTTGGGTTATTCAGCTGTATTACAGGGGTATCTGGCTCAGGTAAATCAACACTGATTAATGATACTTTCTTTAAAATTGCGCATACCCAACTTAACGGAGCGACAACGGCTCAGCCTTCACCTTATAAATCGATTAAAGGTCTAGAGCACTTCGATAAAGTCATCGATATCGATCAAAGCCCAATTGGCCGTACACCTCGCTCTAACCCTGCAACCTATACGGGGATCTTTACACCAATCCGTGAACTGTTTGCAGGCACACAGGAGTCGCGTTCTCGCGGTTACAAGCCGGGCCGTTTTAGTTTTAACGTACGCGGTGGTCGTTGTGAGGCCTGTCAGGGTGACGGTGTTATCAAAGTAGAAATGCATTTCCTACCAGATGTTTATGTGCCATGTGATGTGTGTAAAGGTAAACGCTACAACCGTGAAACGCTCGAAGTACGTTACAAAGGTAAAACTATTGATGAAGTACTAGAAATGACGGTCGAAGATGCACGCACCTTCTTCGATCCAGTTCCTGCCATCGCTCGCAAACTACAAACACTGATGGATGTGGGTTTGTCGTACATACGATTGGGTCAAGCGGCAACAACACTCTCCGGTGGTGAAGCACAGCGTGTGAAACTGGCGCGAGAGCTATCCAAACGTGATACAGGAAAAACCTTGTACATTTTGGATGAACCAACAACCGGCTTGCACTTCCATGATATCCAGCAGTTGCTCACTGTACTGCACAGACTTCGCGACCACGGAAATACTGTCGTGGTGATCGAGCATAACCTGGACGTCATTAAGACTGCGGACTGGATTATCGATCTTGGTCCTGAAGGGGGTCAGGGTGGCGGCGAGATAATTGCTCAAGGCACTCCGGAAGATGTGTCGCAAATCGAGGGTTCGCACACAGCTCACTTCCTCAAGCCTATGTTGAAGTAGAAAAAACAGGTAAAGTATCGAGACCAGCAAGTGCTGGTCTTTTTTCATTCAAAACAACGCAATAACTATGGCTACTATACATGTAAGTGGAACAAAGCTTTCTCCCGAAAAAGTACAGGTTCCCCTCAATCGCAAGTTTCTCATTGCCTTGGCAACACTATTTGTGTTGGCAATGCACTTTTTCATGCCCAACCCCGGCGGTTCGGGGCTTTCGCTTTCGTTCAATGCGACAACTTGGATTGCTTTTAGCTTTGCATTAGGCATTGGGTGTTACCAACTCGCGAATAATCGAGTGCTACGTTACTCAAAACTAACCATCGGCTTGTTCATTAGTGCTCTTATCATGACAGTGCCCATTCTGTACCCAAATGCGAATAGCAGCTTGGCAGCCAATAAGCTCATAGGCCTGTGGTGTGGTGTCCTGTTCTTTATTGTTTTACAACAATTTCATTTCAGTAATAAACATCGCCAACGCCTATTATGGTTCATTGTCCTTGCGGTTGTTATCGAAGCCATTTTTGGTCTGACACAATATCTGTATCTCAAACCAGGCAATCCGTTTGGTTACGACACGGTGGCCAATCGTCCTTATGGTATTTTCCAACAGCCCAATGTAATGGCCAGCTTTCTTGCGACAGGGTTGGTGATTGCAAGTTATTTACTTGCACGTCAGCCCTACAAATACGATCGTAAGTTAAGCGATGTTTACCTTCTCTATGCCGTCCCAGTTTTAACTTTACCACTAATTGTGGCGTTGGCTTCACGCACTGGTTGGTTAGCCTCGGTCATCGCCGTGTTGTTGGTCATTCCATACATGTACCGCTTTGCAACCAAAGGGCGCTTTATCCGCTGGGTTGTGTCACTTGTAAGTGGGCTCTTACTCTCAGTCGTTGTCATGCATCTTGCCTTTCCTGATGGAGGTGGGTTAGCCGCAGAAAAAGTAAATATGGAGTCTCCTCGAGCGTATACTTTTCCGCAAACATTAGACATGGTGATTGAAAAGCCTTTTACTGGTTATGGATATGGCAAGTTTGAATCTGAGTACATGCTGTATACGGCTCGTCAACATGCCCTTAATGAGAATTACCCAGCAGGTTTGCCTGCCATGGATCATCCGCATAACGAGCTGCTTTACTGGGGAGTAGAAGGTGGCTTACTGCCAATACTCGGCATCTTCTTAGCGATGGCACTGGTACTGTATCGAATCTATCAAGCCAAACGCGGAACTCGTCTTGCGTTGCTGGCCTTGTTTATACCTATTGTATTGCACTCACAACTGGAATACCCTTTCTACCACTCTCTCGTGCATTGGTTGATCTTCGTTATCCTGCTGTACTGGGTCGATCAGCGCGTCTCTCGTTATCGACAAGTCGGCTTTAGTAATGTGACCAAAAGCTTGCTGCGTGTTTTTAGTTTGGTACTTCCCGTTGCGTTTACGTTTTACATGGTAAGCGCATTACATACGAACTATGTATTGACGAAGTTTGAGACCACTAGACCAACTAACCCTGATATTCTGAATCAAGTCAGTAACCCTGTGGTTTGGAAAGACAGGTTTGATTGGGATGTCTATAGCACGTTTTTAAACCTTGGGCTGTACCAACAAGACGCAACCTTGATTCAGCCTTATATCGATTGGTCGCTAAAAATCATCAAAGATAAGCCTCGCCCTGCATTTTATAATAATTTGATTTTGGCCTACCAAGGCTTAGATGACTCAAGTAAAGCGGAGCAAATTAGAGCTGAAGCGCAGTTTTTGTTCCCGAAGATTGATTTCAGTGACGTCAATTACCAACCACCTTCTCAAGCAATCTCTGCCTCACCAGCCCCCACTTCAGGAGCTGAGTAATAAATACCAAAAAGCGAAGGGATGACCTTCGCTTTTCTTTATCTCATTGCTGTATGATTTTATTCAGTGAGTGACTCTTCTAACGCTTTTAAGCACAGCGCAACGTTTTCAGATCGAGCGCCGTAACCCATTAAGCCAATACGCCACGCTTTACCAGCTAATGCCCCAAGGCCTGCACCAATTTCTAGGTTATAGGTTTCTAGCAAGTGAGCACGAACTTTTGCTTCATCAATTCCTTCAGGCACGTAAATCGCATTTAATTGTGGCAACCGATGGGCTTCGTCCACAACAAATTCAAAGCCTAACTTTTGTAAGCCATTTTTGAGTTTTTCATGCATCAGTTGGTGACGAGCCCAAGCGTTTTCTAATCCTTCATTTTTCAGTATCAATAAAGCTTCATGAAGCGCATACAAGCTATTAACTGGCGCCGTATGATGGTAACTACGCTTACCTTCTCCACTCCAATACCCCAAAACTAAACTCTGATCGAGGAACCAACTCTGTACTGGTGCTGTTCTTGCTTGAATCTTTTCAATCGCGGCAGGAGAAAACGTCACTGGTGAGAGCCCAGGTACACATGACAAACATTTTTGACTACCAGAGTAAACCGCATCCAGTTGCCATTCATCCACTTTTAACGGCACACCACCAAGCGATGTCACCGCATCAACAATAGATAATGCATTATGCTGTTTCGCCAGCTTACCCAATGCTTGAGCATCACTGACTGCACCAGTTGAGGTTTCCGCATGCACAAAAGCAAGAACTTTTGTATCTGGGTGCTGTTCGAATGCTTGCTCGACTTTATCAATGGAAACAGGCGTCCCCCATTCATCATCGACGATAACAACTTCACCACCAGCACGGACGACATTTTCGCGCATGCGTTCACCAAATACACCATTACGGCAGACGATCACTTTATCGCCTTTCTCGATCAAGTTTACAAAGCAGGTTTCCATCCCTGCACTACCAGGCGCTGAAACCGCAATAGTGAACTCATTGTCAGTTTGAAAGGCATACTTCAATAGCTGCTTGAGCTCATCCATCATACCGATAAACAGAGGATCAAGGTGACCTACAGTAGGACGGCTTAGTGCTTGTAACACTTGAGGATAAATATCAGAAGGACCAGGTCCCATTAAAATACGGTGAGGTGGAATAAAGCTTTGGATCGACATGTCAGCTCCTTGATTATCTTTTATCCTGAGCATTCTAAAAGTTCTATTCAATAAGATGGCTCAGGTGCAGGGTTCTTCACCCTAATAGATTTTTCCTCTATCAGCAATTAGCCGTAAGTATGGAGGTCAAACCAGTGTCACAAAATCGTTAATAAAAAACACCATAAAGGTTGAAATATTGATTGACATTAAGGCCTCAAAACCGTTCAATGTTTGAGCTTTATGTAGAAGAGGAGCGCTACCCAGGTAGATGATTTGTGGAACCGCAATTCCAACACCAATCATTGAGGGGGAGTAGTGCCGAGGTAAGTCAAAGTTGCAGGATTTGACTTGTCGGTTGAATTGGGCTGAATCCCATCAACTGTCATCAGCGCAGTCTGATGAAGGGCTTCTGAGGGTAAATTTTTCAAATAGCATTCTAAATACCTCTCTTTTTGCTCTGTTCCTTTTCTCACTAAACATTGGATGTACAATTTTTTAGGAAGTCGTGGGAGAACGCAGTGAGCGCATTTAACGTAGCTAAATTCGGTGGAACCAGTGTTGCCAACTTTGAGGCAATGAGTCGTTGCGCCACCATTATCGAAAACAATCCAAATACTCGCCTGGTCGTGAGCAGCGCTTGCTCTGGCGTCACCAACCTATTGGTAGAACTCGCCAACGGTGTTCAGGATCAAACGCACCGTACTGAGCTGCTGCAAAATCTGGCCAACATTCATGACGCCATTTTAACTCATCTCGAAGACAGCACGAAAACTGCTGCCGAGGTGTATGGCATATTAGATACCGTAACCAGCCTGGCCGAGGCTGCATCTATCCAAGCTAGTGCGAAGTTAACCGATCATTTAGTCGCATGTGGCGAACTCATGTCGACGCATATTCTAACTCAGTTAATGTGTGAGCGAGGCATTCAGGCTGTGCGCTTTGATATCCGCGATGTGCTGCGTACTGATGACAACTTTGGTCGCGCGGAGCCAAACATTGAAGCAATTTCGACGCTTGCGCAAGATAAACTCGTACCACTTTGCCAACAATCCGTTGTTGTTACTCAAGGCTTCATAGGATCTGACGAAGCCGGTAATACAACAACACTAGGTCGAGGAGGCAGCGATTACAGCGCCGCCTTAATTGCTGAGAGCGTCAAAGCGGCAGGGTTAGAAATCTGGACTGATGTTCCGGGCATCTACACAACAGACCCGCGAATTGCGCCAAAAGCCTCACCAATTCCTGAGATCAGCTTTAGTGAAGCTTCAGAAATGGCTAACTTTGGCGCTAAAATCCTTCACCCTTCTACGCTAGTACCTGCATTGCGCCACGACATTCCGGTATTTGTGGGGTCATCGAAAGAGCCTGAAAAAGGGGGAACTTGGATTCGCCACCAAGTCGAAAGCTCACCGTTATTCCGTGCGCTAGCTTTGCGTTGTAACCAAACCATGGTAACGCTACGCAGCGCCAATATGTTCCACGCATACGGTTTCTTAGCAAAGGTCTTTGAGATCCTTGCAAAGCATAAGATCTCTGTCGATTTGATCACGACATCTGAAATCAGTGTATCGTTAACACTTGATCAAACTGATACATCTGGCGGAGCACCACAGCTGCCGCAAGCTGCACGAGAAGAGTTAGAAGAGTTATGTAAGGTAGAAGTTGAACATGACCTATGCCTCGTTGCTCTCATTGGTAACAACATGAGTGAGAGTAAAGGCTACGCGAAACAGGTTTTTGGCACGCTAGAAGATTTTAACCTACGCATGATTTGTTATGGCGCTAGCCCTCACAACTTATGCTTCTTGCTCCATGAATCGGTATCGAAGCAAGCCATACAAAAACTCCACACTGAGTTGTTTGAGAAGTAAGTTCAACTCAATAAAACAAAGGGCTGCGTATCTGCAGCCCTTTGTCGTTTCATTAGTTGTTACATTTGGACGAGGTAAACATCAATTTAACCGTTAATGTTTGGCCCTAACCATTTTTCAGCCTCGATCCTATCCCACCCCTTACGATCGGCGTAACTCTCTAGCTGATCTTCTTGGATCTGTGCGATCGCAAAGTAACGTGAGTCAGGATGAGAGAAATACCAACCAGAGACTGACGCGCCCGGATACATTGCATAGCTGGAGGTTAGAGTCATGCCAATATTCTCTTCCACATTAAGTAGCTCCCAAAGCGGTCCTTTTTCAGTATGCTCAGGGCACGCTGGATAACCTGGTGCAGGGCGAATACCTTGGTATTTTTCACGAATGAGATCATCGTTAGATAAATCTTCATCCGCAGCATAACCCCAAATTTCTTTACGGACACGCTCATGCAAATACTCAGCAAACGCTTCGGCTAGGCGATCCGCCACCGCTTGAATCATAATTGCGTTGTAATCATCTCCCTGTGCTTTGTATTCATCAGCAAGCTCTCGTTCACCAATACCACCAGTGACAGCAAATGCCCCTATCCAATCATGCTTACCCGACTCTTTAGGTGCGATGTAGTCGGATAAACAATAGTTGAATCCTTTTGGTTTCTCGGTCTGTTGTCGCAAGTTACGTAATACTTTCACAACGTCGGTACGAGTTTCATCAGCATAAACTTCAATGTCGTCCCCCACGCTCGCAGCAGGGAATAAGCCACACATTCCACGCGCTTTTAACAGGCCTTCTCGCTCAACTCGATCAAGTATCTCGTTGGCATCTTCGAATAAACGTTTTGCTTCTTCACCAACTTCTTCATGTTGGAAAATTGTTGGATACTTACCCACAAGTGACCAAGTCATAAAGAATGGTGTCCAATCGATGTATTGACGTAATATAGCCACATCAAAATCATCGAAGATATGAATGCCAGGCTTAACAGGCACTGGAGGAGTATAAGCTTCCCAATCGATCGCAACTTTATTCGCTCGAGCCGCTTCTAATGTCACTGGTTTGGTTCTCGGTTTCTT
This sequence comes from Vibrio sp. Vb0598, assembly GCF_033338935.1. Taxonomy (NCBI): domain Bacteria; kingdom Pseudomonadati; phylum Pseudomonadota; class Gammaproteobacteria; order Vibrionales; family Vibrionaceae; genus Vibrio; species Vibrio sp. Vb0598. The sequence goes on from NZ_JAWOTP010000019.1 coordinate 94,845, forward strand.
TCGATTATGTTGATCACGTACTCGTTCGTAATCAGCTTCAAGTTTTTCAACAAATTCAGGGCGACGTTCATCTGACAGAAGAGAAGTACATACGCCCACTGCACGTGAGGCGTTGTTCACGTAAACCACTGGATGCTTGTAATTTTGCTCAATCTTAACTGCTGTATGGGCTTTTGACGTTGTTGCGCCACCGATGAGAAGAGGTAAGTTAAAGTCGAGACGCTCCATCTCTTTTGCAACATGCACCATTTCGTCTAATGAAGGCGTGATCAACCCTGATAAACCAATAATATCGACGTTTTCTTCTTGCGCTACTTTTAAGATCTTTTCGCAAGGAACCATGACACCAAGATCGATAATTTCGTAGTTATTGCACTGCAATACAACGCCAACGATATTTTTCCCGATATCATGTACATCACCTTTGACCGTCGCTAGCAAAATCTTACCGTTTGTTTGTCCCACCTGCTTTTCTGCATTGATGTAGGGCTCGAGATGCGCGACTGCTTGCTTCATCACTCGGGCAGATTTTACGACCTGAGGAAGGAACATTTTACCTTCACCAAACAAGTCTCCGACGACGTTCATCCCATCCATTAGTGGGCCTTCAATCACCTCTAATGGCTTTGAAGCTTTGACACGAGCCTCTTCGGTATCATCAACGATGAACTCAGTTATTCCTTTCACTAACGCGTGCTCTAAGCGCTTTTCAACAGGCCAAGTTCTCCACTCAAGTGCAGAGGCATCCTCCTCTTTACCTACCCCTTTGCCTGCATATTCCGCCGCGATATCTAACAATCTCTCAGTGGCGTCATCACGACGGTTAAGAACGACATCTTCCACAGCCTCACGCAATTTTTCAGGCACGTTATCGTAGATTTCTAACTGACCCGCATTCACAATCCCCATATCCATACCATTTTTAAAACAGTGATAGAGGAACACCGCGTGAATCGCTTCACGTACATAGTTATTGCCACGGAAAGAGAATGAGACGTTAGAAACACCACCCGATATCATCGCATGTGGTAAATCACGTTTGATATCGCCAACGGCTTCAATGAAATCCACCGCGTAGTTATTATGCTCCTCGATCCCCGTAGCAATGGCAAAAATGTTTGGGTCAAAAATGATGTCTTCTGGTGGAAAGCCCACTTCATCAACAAGAATTCGGTAAGCGTTGGTACAAATTTCTACTTTGCGCTCACGTGTATCTGCTTGCCCAATCTCATCAAACGCCATCACAATCACAGCCGCACCGTAACGGCGGATCAACTTAGCTTGTTCAACAAATTTCTCTTTGCCTTCCTTGAGTGAGATCGAATTAACAATGCCTTTGCCTTGGATGCACTTAAGACCGGCTTCAATAACCTCCCACTTGGAAGAGTCAACCATGATTGGTACTTTTGAGATTTCAGGTTCTGACGCACAAAGGTTTAAAAAGCGAACCATACAAGCTTGTGCATCCAACATGCCTTCATCCATGTTGATATCGATAATTTGAGCGCCATTTTCAACTTGTTGACGAGCCACATCGAGCGCTTCATCGTACAGCTCTTCTTTAATTAAGCGCTTAAAACGCGCAGAACCGGTTACATTCGTACGCTCACCGACATTGATAAATAAAGAGTCTTTATCAATAGCGAGTGGCTCCAGGCCAGACAAGCGACAAGCAACGGGAAGTTCAGGTAATTGACGAGGGGCGATATTTTCAACCGCGAGTGCCATTTGGCGAATGTGCTCAGGAGTTGTACCACAACACCCACCAATCAAGTTTAAAAAGCCACTTTGAGCCCACTCTTTAACATGCTTAGCCATATCTTCTGGCGACAAATCGTATTCGCCGAATGCATTCGGAAGCCCAGCATTTGGGTGAGCGGAAACAAAAGATTCTGATATACGAGAGAGCTCTTCAACATAAGGACGCAGCTCATCTGGACCAAGTGCACAGTTCAAACCAAACGAAATCGGTTTAACATGACGTAATGAGTTGTAAAACGCTTCTGTGGTTTGACCGGATAATGTCCGACCGGAAGCATCAGTAATAGTCCCCGAGATCATCACAGGTAACTCAATACCCATCTCTTCAAACACACTTTCAACAGCAAATGAACAAGCCTTAGCGTTAAGCGTATCGAAGATGGTCTCGATAAGAATAAGGTCAGAACCACCTTTAATTAGAGCACGAGTCGATTCAGAGTAAGCCTCAACTAACTCGTCGAAAGAAACATTTCGATATCCGGGGTCATTTACATCAGGAGAAATAGAACAAGTTCGGTTCGTCGGCCCTAAAACCCCTGCGACATAACGCGGCTTATCGGGTGTTTTTGCGGTCCATTCATCTGCAACTTCACGTGCAAGATTGGCTGCTGCAAAGTTAATTTCTTCACTCAGGCTTTCCATCTCGTAGTCAGCCATCGCAATGGTTGTTGCGTTAAACGTGTTGGTTTCGAGAATATCTGCACCCGCTTCTAAATATGCAGCGTGAATTTCCTTGATAAGTTGAGGCTGACTTAGAACCAACAGGTCGTTGTTACCTTTTAGATCACAATGCCAATCCGCAAAGCGCGTTCCTCGATAGTCTTGCTCTTCAAGTTTGTATCCCTGAATCATGGTCCCCATACCACCATCAATCAAAAGAATACGTTGCTTCAATTGAGCTTCAATCTGTTGTCTTACGTTACTTCCCACAGTACAGCCTCATTCCTTTAGTTATCTTTCCATCCTATCACACAAACTTCAGGAGTCTAGACGTCTAAACGTAGAATTAATGATTATTTTATCTCCTTTTTAACTTGCAAAATAATCACGAAAAAATGTTTGCTATTTAAGCAGCATCAGCCGAGAATTCCATTCATAAAATGTTACAAATAGAGAGCTCTATGTCGGTCTATCATACTTTATGTTTTCTATCCGCAGCTGCGATGCTAATTGCTTTTGTAAACAGCAAGATAGGAAAGATGCAAACCACCATTGCGATTACCGCAGGTTCAATGGTGCTTTCACTTCTAATCTTAATTGCGGGTCAAAACAACTGGTTCCATCTCACCGAAATTGCGACGGAGACGGTCACAAGGATTAACTTCGAAGATTTCTTGCTCAAAGGCATTCTTGGCTTCTTACTATTTGCTGGTGGACTAGGCATCAAACTCCCGAACCTTAAAGATCAAAAGTGGGAGATCACTGTTTTAGCCCTTGGAGCCACACTGTTTTCCACGTTCTTTATTGGATTTGCGCTGTATGGGTTTTGTCAGTTAATTGGCATCCAATTTGATTTGGTCTACTGCTTACTATTTGGTGCTCTAATATCGCCAACTGACCCAATCGCTGTATTGGCTATTGTTAAAAAACTCGATGCTCCCAAACGTATCTCCACTCAGATTGAAGGAGAATCGCTCTTCAATGATGGCTTCGGTTTGGTTATCTTCGTCACTCTATTTACGATTGCATTTGGCACTGAGGCACCAACTGTAGGTAGTGTCACCTTACTCTTCATCCAAGAAGCTATCGGTGGTATCACATATGGTTTCGTCCTCGGTTTGCTATTCCACTACTTGATCAGTGCCACCGATGATCACTCAATGGAATTGTTACTTACCATTGGTGTCCCAACAGCAGGTTACGCATTTGCTGAATACATCCATGTATCAGGCCCACTCGCGATGGTTGTATCCGGTATTATGATTGGCAACTGGACACGCTTTATTGGCTTTTCAAAAGAGAGTGAAGATCACCTTGACCATTTTTGGGAGCTTGTTGATGAGTTCTTGAATGGCGTGTTATTCCTACTGATCGGCATGTCGATGCTGCTATTTGAATTCCACAAAGAAGACTGGATTATGATGGCTATTTCAGTCCCTCTTGTACTAGCAGCTCGCTATTTAAGCGTATTTCTCTCGTACATTGGCTTTAAGCGTTACAGAAAATATAACCCGTGGTCAGTACGTATTTTGACGTGGGGCGGCTTACGCGGGGGCCTTGCATTGGCAATGGCACTTTCCATTCCATCTGGTATTTGGGTGATTCAAGATAAGTTAATCGATGTAAAAGAGATTATTCTTGTAATGACCTACTCCGTCGTTGTTTTCTCTATCCTCATTCAAGGCTCAACAATCACCCCAATGATTGAAAAAGCAAAAGCAGAAGAGAAGAAGATGGAAGAGAACAACCAAGCAATAACCACTCCGGAACATACGGAGCCAGTGGACTCTTAAAGACACGTAACTTAATAAATAAAAAGCAGCTACCTAGCTGCTTTTTTCATAACTAATTTTCAGACTCCCCTTCAAGGACGAATGCTCCTTATTCTTTGATATACCTTCAAATATACGAAGAATCGCTACGCTGCATTTTCATAGATACTAACTATTGCCGATAGATAGTATTCATAGACGTGCCTTTTAATTTACCCATTTATCACTTCTCTTCTCTTGGCAATATAGGCTCCTCGCAAATATCAAAGCTAAACTTCCACAATACTTAGCAATGAGCGAGTTTGTATTTTTATGAGAAAGAGACATTTAGGGTGATTGCGTTCAGAACCCAAACAGGTTAGCAATCTCACCAAGATAAAACTGAGCTAGCATTCAGGTAGATCAAAGCCTTAACAGAAATTTAGTCCCCCTCTCTCTTGATCTCAGTGAGACTAAACTTGTATTCAAAGTCGTCCTGTTTTCAAAATTGGAACAAGTGACACCTCAAACAATTAAACTCTGTCACATAACTAGATTTTCTAATATCGAATAAAAGGAGCTTTGGTGAATGAAGAGGCTCAAAACTAGCGCTCGAGACTGCAGAAACCACACAAAACTGCGTTCCACTTCACTCATAACAGGGCTTAGAAAGCATAGCCAGAGGGAAGCCTGCCTCTCGATGCAAGGTTTCAATATGAAAGTGGATTTAAGGTAAGTCGGGGAACCAAAACGAAAAAAGCCTCAGTCTTTTGACTGAGGCTTAATATAAGTGGCGGAGTGGACGGGACTCGAACCCGCGACCCCCGGCGTGACAGGCCGGTATTCTAACCAACTGAACTACCACTCCGCAGTGGTATCACTCGCTTTAATAAGCAAGTGTCCGCTTTTGTCTTCACTTTTCGAAAAAGTGAAAATAAAACTAAAGCCTGGCGATGTCCTACTCTCACATGGGGAAGCCCCACACTACCATCGGCGCTATTTCGTTTCACTTCTGAGT
>NZ_JAWOTP010000020.1:0-96253 GCF_033338935.1 Vibrio sp. Vb0598
TTAGCATGAGTAGTTTTACAGGCAAAGCCGAAACGGATGATAACCACCTACTGAAGTAGGTGGTTTAGGGCTGAAAACAAAAAAGAGGCGACTAAGCCTCTTTTTTATTCATTGCATTATACAGTCGTTACTCGCCATTTATGGCTTTAATGACTGACGAGTAAAGCCTTTGTGACTACACTTAATACACGGAATGATTACTGTTGGGTGGTTATACGTTGTCTTGTGACCACACTCATCACAGACTAAAGTGCCTAAGCCTATCACCTCTCCTGCTTCATATAGCCCTTGATGCTCTAAGTCATCGAACAACTCAACCCACTCAACTTTAGTTCGGTCTGTAATCTCTAACAGCCCTTGCCATATCGAATCCGCAATCGTTAAGTAAAACGGACCGCTTTTGCTATCCTCGTAACTCTCTGAAAACTCTTTTAAGTCTGCTTTAAGGTACGCTTTGATTAAAGCCAATTCATCTTTGGTCAAGTCATTAGCAGCATCCACCACTTTGCCCGACGTCTCAATCGCTTTGTTAACTTCTTCCGGACTGTGCTTCAAGGTTTCAATCACATCCTCGAGCATTTCCTCATAACCTGTTTTACGTTTAGGCATAACTGACCTCCATCTTTCTCCTACCTGCGTCACTTAAGGGCGCATGGGTACAGATTGGCTATTGTTGTGATCCCTAGCTTTAGGTATTCTATGACGATCTATTTAAGTCTGTTCTAACCGAACTCACAAATTCCAAGATAACGGATACCATCGATGCAAGAACAATACAACCCACAAGATATTGAACAAAAAGTTCAAAAGCACTGGGATGACAACAAAACCTTTGTTGTAAGTGAAGACCCAAATAAAGAAAAATTCTACTGTCTGTCCATGTTCCCATACCCAAGTGGTCGACTGCACATGGGTCACGTGCGCAACTACACTATCGGTGATGTAGTATCTCGTTTCCAACGCCTACAAGGTAAAAACGTGATGCAACCAATCGGTTGGGACGCATTCGGTCTACCTGCAGAAAACGCAGCAGTAAAAAACAAAACTGCGCCAGCACCTTGGACTTACGAAAACATCGAATACATGAAGAACCAACTTAAGCTTCTAGGCTTTGGTTACGATTGGAACCGTGAATTCGCAACATGTACACCGGAGTACTACCGCTGGGAACAAGAGTTCTTCACTAAACTTTACGAGAAAGGTTTAGTTTACAAAAAGACTTCTTCTGTTAACTGGTGTCCTAACGACCAAACTGTTCTTGCAAACGAGCAGGTTGAAGACGGTTGTTGCTGGCGTTGTGATACGCCTGTAGAGCAAAAAGAAATCCCTCAATGGTTCATCAAAATCACTGAGTACGCTCAAGAGCTACTAGACGACTTAGACAAGCTTGAAGGTTGGCCTGAAATGGTGAAAACCATGCAGCGCAACTGGATTGGTCGTTCTGAAGGTGTTGAACTGAAGTTTGAAGTTAAGGGTCAACAAGACCTAGAAGTTTACACAACACGTCCAGATACGCTAATGGGTGTGACTTACGTGGGTATCGCAGCCGGCCACCCTCTTGCAGCTCTTGCAGCAGAGAACAATCCAGAGCTTGCAGCGTTTATCGACGAATGTAAGAACAACAAGGTTGCAGAAGCTGAGCTAGCGACAATGGAGAAGAAAGGTATGGCAACTGGCCTTACTGCTATTCATCCATTGAACGGCCGCGAAGTACCAGTATACGTAGCAAACTTCGTTCTGATGGACTACGGTACAGGCGCGGTAATGGCTGTACCTGCGCACGACCAACGTGACTACGAGTTCGCAACGAAGTACGGTCTAGACATCGTGCCAGTTATCAAGCCTGCTGATGGCAGCGAGCTAGACATCTCTGAAGCAGCATACACTGAGAAAGGTGTACTGTTCGATTCAGGTGAATTCGATGGCCTAGAATTCCAAGCGGCATTCGACGCAATCGCAGCGAAGCTAGAAGCAGAGGGCAAAGGCACTAAGACTGTAAACTTCCGTCTACGCGACTGGGGTGTATCTCGTCAACGTTACTGGGGCGCACCAATCCCAATGGTAACGACTGAAGACGGTGAAGTTCACCCAGTACCTGCTGACCAACTACCAGTGATTCTTCCAGAAGACGTGGTAATGGACGGCGTCACTAGCCCAATCAAAGCAGACAAAGAGTGGGCGAAGACAACCTTTAACGGCGAACCTGCTCTACGTGAGACAGATACGTTCGATACGTTCATGGAATCTTCTTGGTACTACGCGCGTTACTGTTCACCACAAGCGGACGACATCCTAGACCCAGAAAAAGCAAACTACTGGCTACCAGTAGATCAATACATCGGTGGTATCGAGCACGCTTGTATGCACCTACTGTACTCACGCTTCTTCCACAAACTACTGCGCGATGCGGGTTACGTAACTTCTGACGAACCGTTCAAGCAACTACTGTGTCAAGGCATGGTACTGGCTGATGCGTTCTACTTCGAGAACGAGAAAGGCGGCAAAGAGTGGGTAGCTCCAACAGACGTAGCCGTTGAACGTGATGGTAAAGGCCGCATTACTTCTGCTAAAGACACTGAAGGTCGTGATGTAACGCACTCAGGCATGATCAAGATGTCTAAGTCTAAGAACAACGGTATCGACCCTCAAGAAATGGTAGACAAGTACGGCGCTGACACAGTACGTCTATTCATGATGTTCGCGTCTCCAGCGGACATGACACTTGAATGGCAAGAGTCTGGCGTAGAAGGGGCGAACCGCTTCCTAAAACGTGTTTGGAAACTAGTGAAAGAGCACACAGCGAAAGGTGCAGCAGAAGCAGTAGATACCTCAGCGCTTTCTGGTGATCAAAAAGCACTTCGCCGCGACGTTCACAAGACTATCGCGAAAGTGACGGACGATATCGCTCGTCGTCAAACATTCAACACCGCGATCGCAGCGATCATGGAGCTGATGAACAAACTAGCGAAAGCGCCTCAAGAATCTGCGCAAGATCGTGCAATCCTTGACGAAGCACTGAAAGCTATTGTTGTCATGCTTTACCCTATCACTCCGCATATCTCATACGAGCTATGGGCAGCACTAGGTGAAACAGACATTGATAACGCGGCATGGCCGACGTTTGACGAAAAAGCGCTAGTTGAAGACGAAAAAACTATCGTTGTTCAAGTTAACGGTAAGCTACGTGCGAAGCTAACAGTCCCAGCTGATATCTCTAAAGACGATATCGAACAGCTTGGTCTAAACGACGAAAACGTGGTTAAGTTCACTGATGGCCTGACTATTCGTAAAGTTATTTACGTTCCAGGTAAACTGCTGAACATCGTTGCAAACTAATCGCAGCTGTCAATTTGTCTCTGTTTAGCGAACTTATTTGTTAACCAAGAGTCATTAAACAGGGTAGTTTTCTACCCTGTTTATTTACCTCAAACCATTCACATGAGTGGTTTAAGGTAAATAACCCCTTCAATTTAGGATGAATACAATCAATGCGCTTTTTCTCTTTGATTAAACTACCAGTGGTATTGGTATTAGCGGGGCTTCTTTCTGCCTGTGGTTTTCACCTTCGCGGCGAGTATTCCGTACCGGAAGAGCTGCACACTATGTCTTTCTCCAGCTACGATGAATACAGTGAATTAACTCGCTATGTTCGCTCTCAACTCGAACTGAACAAAGTTGAACTTGTTCAACCATCATCGACGGTACCCAACCTTCATTTGACGGAAGCGACAATCGATGAGCGTACACTATCGCTTTATCAAAATAGCCGTGCAGCAGAAAAAGAGCTGACATACGTAGTAAAATACCGTGTGACAATTCCTGGCTATGGTTCTAAAAACTTTACGACAACAGTAAACCGCAACTACCTAGACAACCCGTTGACCGCACTTGCAAAATCTGTTGAGCGTGACGTAATTGAAGACGAGATGCGCTTGCAAGCTGCAAAACAGATGATGCGCCAGTTGGGCCGTATTCGTGCCGAATATGAAGCAGGACAAATCTCTGAGCCAGCGAACAAAAACTCTTAGTCACTATGCGAATTTATGCCGATAAGCTAACGGATCATTTAACTAAACAAGTTAAACAGGTTTACTTAATCTTTGGTAATGAGCCGTTACTGATTCAAGAAAGCCGCCAAGCAATCCAAAAGGCAGCGTTTCAGCAAGGTTTTGAGGAAAAACACCGTTTTGCGGTGGATGCTAGCATCGACTGGAACCAAGTTTACGACTGTTTCCAAGCGATGAGCCTGTTTTCAAACCGTCAATTGATTGAGCTTGAAATTCCTGAAAGTGGCGTAACAACCGCCGTCAGCAAAGAGCTGCAAACACTGTGTGATATGCTTCATGATGACATCATGCTCGTCATTGTTGGTAGCAAACTGACCAAAGCCCAAGAAAATGCGAAATGGTTCAAAGCATTAAGCTCAAAAGGCGATTGGGTAAGCTGCTTGTCGCCAGACCTTCAACGCCTACCTATGTTCATTCAGACACGTTGCCGCACGTTGGGACTAAAACCCGATCAGCAATCACTGCAAATGTTGGCTCAATGGCATGAAGGTAACCTATTTGCATTGACACAAAGCTTAGAGAAATTGGCCCTACTCTATCCGGATGGTGAGCTGACCATCATACGTTTAGAGGAAGCCCTAAGTCGCCATAATCACTTCACTACCTTTAACTGGATCGACGCCTTACTGGCAGGTAAAGCAAACCGTGCACAACGTATTCTTCGCCAACTTGAGGCGGAAGGGGTTGAGACCGTGATCTTGATTCGAAGTGTACAAAAAGAGTTGAGCCAACTTTTAAATATGCATCAAGACTTAACTCAAATGGGAATGAACCAGGTATTTGAGAAATATCGAGTTTGGCAAAACAAGCGTCCACACTATAACGCAGCACTGACCCGCTTATCAGCGAGTCGTATTTGTGCATTGCTCTCCTTGTTGGCTCAAGCCGAGATAAAAGCCAAAACTCAGTATGACGAGTCTGTATGGCCAACTATTCATCAGTTGAGCTTAGAAACCTGCTCTCCTGATATTAAGCTGGCAATTTAAAAATCAAAGCGTGATATAGTGCGCGACCTGTTTTGCAAGCAAGAATGTAAAACACTTTAGAGATAAGAGACAAACCGAGGAAAACCGAGTGCTTCGCGAAGAACTGAAAGACTTTTTAGCTGATAAAGCCGACGACATGAAAGCGGAAGACATTATCGTCCTAAATGTGGAAGATAAATCAAGCGTGACAGATTACATGATCATCTGTACTGGTACATCCAAACGCCACGTTTCATCCATCGCTGACCATGTTGCAACAGAAGTGAAAAAAGCCGGTCTTGAGCCACTAGGAATGGAAGGTGAAAACGAAGGTGAATGGGTAGTCCTAGATATGGGCGACGCCATGCTTCACGTGATGCAAGAAGAGCACCGCGAACTCTACCAGCTAGAAAAACTCTGGGGTTAATCTTTTGAAAATTCAACTAATTGCTGTTGGCACAAAAATGCCAAAATGGGTTGAGGAAGGCTTTCAAGAATATCGTCGCCGTTTCCCGCATGATATGCCGTTGGAGTTGATTGAAATCTCTGCTGGTAAGCGTGGTAAGAATGCCGATATCGATCGCATCCTGCAAAAAGAAGGAGAAGCGATGCTCGCGGCGGTACCAAAAGGCAACCGTATCGTCACGTTAGATATCCCAGGTAAAAAATGGGACACTCCTCAACTCGCTGAGCAGTTAGAAGCTTGGAAATTAGATGGCCGTGATGTATCAATATTAATCGGCGGTCCTGAAGGACTCGCTCCTGCATGCAAAGCTGCAGCAGACCAAAGCTGGTCATTGTCTGCCTTAACGCTACCCCACCCTCTAGTGCGTATCGTAATGGCAGAAAGCTTGTACCGAGCGTGGAGCATCACCGCTAACCACCCTTATCATCGCGAATAATCGTTGTTTAACTTTAGAGCCAAGCGTTAATGATTCGTAAACGACGCAGTCAAATCCGAGATTATCAAGCCGAAGCGCGTCTGTTTGCCAGCCGCGCTATTGTTGCTTTTATCGGCATTGTTGTCTTGATGGGAGCTCTGGTTGCCAACATGTACAACATTCAGGTGAACCAGTTTCAAGACTATCAAACCCGCTCGAACGATAACCGCATCAAAGTGGTGCCTATCGCGCCTAACCGAGGTCTAATTTATGACCGAAATGGCGTTTTACTGGCAGAGAACCGTCCCGTCTTTAACTTAGAACTGACCCCAGAAAAAATTAAAGACATTGATGCAACCATCCAAGAATTACAAACTATTCTGGAAATTACACCAGACCAGATTGAACGTTTCCACCACGAGCGTAAACGGACTCGTCGATTTAAATCGGTCCCACTGCTGACCCAACTGAACGAAAAACAAGTAGCGGTATTCTCCGTCAATCAGTACCGCTTTCCAGGTGTGGAAATAAGTGCGACCTTAAAGCGCTACTACCCTTTCAGCGAAGTCTTAACCCACGTGATTGGTTACGTTTCTCGAATCAATGATCGCGACATGCAGCGCCTGATCCGAGAAGAAAAAGACGCAAACTATCAAGCCACTCGCGACATTGGTAAGCTGGGTATTGAAAAATACTACGAAGACCTCTTACACGGTACAGCCGGATATCAAGAAGTCGAGGTAAACAGCCGCGGCCGAGTAATTCGTACCTTAAAGTACGTTCCACCTGTACCCGGAAAAGACATCGTTTTAAACCTTGATATCAACTTGCAGTTGTACGTACACCAATTATTGGACGGCCGCCGAGGCAGTGCTGTAGTAATCGATCCTAGAGACAACGGCGTACTGGCTATGGTTTCGAGCCCTAGCTACGATCCTAACTCGTTCGTGCACGGAATCTCAGGTAAAGACTATCGCGCCCTTTTGAACGATAAAAACCGTCCTTTGGTCAACCGCACTACACTTGGCATTTACCCTCCTGCGTCTACCATCAAACCATTTATGGCGGTAGCCGCGCTGCAAGAAGGTGTCGTCACACCTAACACCACACGAAATGACCCTGGTTATTGGCGCATACCAAACTCCAACACACGCCCGTTTCGTGACTGGTTGCGTTGGGGGCACGGGCGCGTCGATATCATTAAGTCGATCGAAGAGTCTGTTGATACCTTCTACTATCAAATCGCTTATGACATGGGTATTGACCGTATTTCGAATTGGATGATGATGTTCGGTTTTGGTGATTACACTGGCATTGATATCTACGAAGAAAGTAAGGCGAATATGCCGACTCGTGACTGGAAAATGTCTCGCCATAAAACCCCATGGTATAAAGGTGATACGATCCCTGTAGGTATCGGCCAAGGATATTGGACAGCAACACCAATGCAAATCGCCAAAGCAACCTCCGTATTAGTAAACGAGGGAGAAGTGATCGCACCTCACTTGCTCAAAGCGACGATAGAAAATGGTAACGACTTCGAAGAGCAGCAAACGACAGAATACGTGACTTACCCACCAATCAAGAATGTGCCTAAAAAGTACTGGGATATGGCGAAAGAAGGCATGCGTCGGGTAAACCATGGCACGCGCGGAACAGCTCGTCGCTCATTCTACAAAATGAATTATGAAACAGCGGGTAAATCAGGTACTGCACAGGTCTTCGGTCTGGGTGAAAACGAAGAGTACAACGCCGATGAGATCGCCGAGCACTTACGTGACCATGCGTTATTTACTGGCTTTGCACCATTTGATGATCCTAAAGTGGTCGTCACTGTAGTACTAGAAAATGCCGGTGGTGGTTCTAGTAACGGTGCCCCAGTAGTAAGGAAAATTTTTGACCGAGTCGTTCTTGGTCCAGAAGAAATTGAGCCTGAAAACAATGCGAAGAAAGAGGTAAAACAGTAATGAAGATGGATCCCTCTACAGGTAAAAATCGCGCCCTGTTTGAACGCTTCCATATCGACTTACCACTCCTACTTGGCATACTGGCCCTGATGGGGTTTGGCCTGGTGATCATGTACAGCGCCAGTGGCCAAAGTTTACTGATGATGGATCGCCAAGCCATGCGAATGGTGCTTTCACTCGTTGTGATGCTCGTCCTTGCACAGCTTTCTCCACGAACTTACGAAAGCTTGGCACCTTTGATGTTCGTTGGTGGCGTTATACTGCTTTTCGGCGTGCTGTTTTTCGGTGAAGCATCGAAAGGCGCGCAGCGTTGGCTTAACCTCGGTTTTGTGCGCTTTCAACCGTCAGAGCTATTGAAGCTCGCGGTGCCATTAATGGTAGCTCGCTATGTTGGTAGACAGCCCCTCCCACCAACGCTAAGAACACTCATTGTTGCACTGATTATGGTCTGCTTACCAACCATTCTCATTGCAAAACAGCCTGACTTAGGTACCTCAATCCTGATCGCGGCTTCCGGTATTTTTGTTATCTTCCTCGCCGGCATTAGCTGGAAAATAATTGCTGGTGCTGCGATTGCATTAGGTGGTTTCATTCCAATTCTGTGGTTTTTCTTGATGCGAGAGTATCAAAAAGTGCGAGTTCGTACTCTATTTAACCCGGAGTCTGATCCGCTAGGAGCGGGCTACCACATTATTCAGAGTAAAATTGCGATTGGCTCCGGCGGTATTTCCGGCAAAGGTTGGTTGCAAGGTACGCAGTCACAACTAGAATTTCTTCCTGAACGACACACTGACTTTATCTTTGCAGTAATTGCTGAAGAATGGGGTATGATTGGCTTCCTTTGCCTTTTAGCCATCTATCTATTTATTATTGGACGAGGTTTATATCTCGCCAGCCAAGCGCAAACCGCATTTGGACGAATGATGGCAGGCAGTATTGTACTCAGCTTCTTCGTGTATATTTTTGTAAATATTGGCATGGTAAGTGGCATCCTACCTGTAGTAGGTGTACCGTTGCCACTCATCAGTTATGGCGGCACATCAATGGTAACCTTGATGGCTGGTTTTGGTATTCTGATGTCGATTCATACGCACCGAAAAGCATTCTCTAAGGCGACCTAGACATGCAAAAACGCGCTTTATATTCCTTGGTTTTCTCTGCTCTTATTTTGGCAGGCTGTTCATCAACTAGCCAAAAAGAACAAGAAGGCCGTTACGAACTCGAATCCGATGTTGCACCGGATACACCGCTTTCAGTCGAACACATCGAGGATGCGCATCCTAAATATGAACCGTACAGCCTAGGTGGGAACAAAGATTACCACTTGCGTGGCAAAGACTACAAAATAGTTCGCAATGCGAAAGGCTTTAAAGAAAAAGGCCGCGCATCTTGGTATGGGAAAAAATTCCAAGGTCATTTGACTTCTAATGGCGAAATCTATGACATGTACTCAATGACGGCAGCGCATAAAACGCTACCGTTACCAAGTTACGTAAAAGTTACCAATACTGACAACGGCAAAACCACCGTAGTACGAGTTAATGACCGAGGTCCTTTTCACGATGGTCGTATCATTGATTTAAGCTATGCCGCCGCGCACAAGTTAGATGTCATAAAAACAGGCACCGCGAACGTGGAAATTGAAGTGATCAGTATCAATCAGCCCACGGACAAAAAGTCATTAGAAGCGCACCCTAGGTACGTTATTCAAGTGGCATCATCAAAAAATGAAGAACGCGCGCGAACTTTAGGTACCGAGCTTGGTCAAAAGTTGGATACAGAAACTTTCCTAGAGAGTGCGAAAGAGTCTTATCGCTTGTTGTTAGGGCCATTTACTGACTATTCCCTGACGCAAGCCACATTAGATAAAGTAAAGTTGCTCGGCTATTCGTCTGCATTTATTAAAAAACACAACACTGCCAAATGACCTCGTGTCATGAATTTCTCTTTGATCCCCCTCTTACATAACTAGGGATTCTGATAAGATGTCTGCAGTTAACCCAAAAATTTGAATTACCATGAATAAAAATAAGTTTGTGAAATCTATTCTCGTTTCTTCGGTTGCCCTTTCTGCAACTTTCGCTCAATCTGCTCTTGCATCACCTATCGTTGTTCCAGATGCCCCTCAAATCGCGGCGAAGGGCTACGTGCTGATGGATTACCATTCAGGTAAAGTACTGGCAGAGAAAGAGATGAACACAAAATTGTCTCCAGCTAGTCTGACTAAGATGATGACCAGCTATGTAATCGGCCAAGAGCTAGCGCGTGGTAATATCTCAGAAGATGATGATGTCACCATCAGTAAAAATGCGTGGGCGAAAAACTTCCCTGATTCATCAAAGATGTTCATTGAAGTAGGCACAACAGTTAAAGTACGTGACCTGAACCGAGGTATCATCGTCCAGTCAGGTAACGATGCCTGTGTTGCGATGGCAGAACATATTGCAGGTTCAGAAGATGCGTTTGTTGACCTAATGAACGCTTGGGCCAACACATTGGGTATGACTAACTCGCACTTTGCCAACGTTCATGGCTTAGATAACGCAGAATTGTACTCAACACCATACGACATGGCACTGCTAGGTAAAGCACTTATCCGTGACGTACCAAATGAGTACCGAGTATACTCAGAGAAGAAATTTACTTACAACGGCATCACCCAATACAACCGTAACGGTCTACTTTGGGATAAGAGCATGAACGTTGACGGCATCAAAACGGGTCACACAAGTAATGCGGGTTACAGCCTAGTAAGTTCAGCAACTGAAGGTCAAATGCGCTTGGTTGCGGTCGTTATGGGTACTAAAGATGCCAATGCTCGTAAGTCAGAAAGCAAAAAGCTGCTAAGCTACGGCTTCCGTTTCTTCGAAACAGTGGCACCGCACAAAGCAGGTGAAACGTTCGTAGAAGAAAAAGTGTGGATGGGTAACAAAGACACCGTAGCACTGGGTCTTGACCAAGATACTTACGTAACACTACCGCGTGGTGAAGCGAAAAACTTAAAAGCAAGCTTCGTCCTTGAAAAAGAGCTAGAAGCCCCAATTAATAAAGGTGATGTAGTTGGTAAGCTATACTATCAGATCGATGGTGAAGATATTGCCGAGTACCCACTAATGGCACTAGAAACCGTAGAGCAAGGTAGTCTATTTAGCCGCATGTGGGATTACATCGTATTGTTATTCAAGAGCTTCTTCTAAAAAGAACGTTAGAGTAGCAAACTTATTCGCAAAGCCGCCTGAATGGGCGGCTTTTTAAGTTTGAGCTCCTCGTCTTGAGTTCCCCCTAATTTGACTGTACTATTTCGCACCGCAACGAATATCTACTGGAGTTATCGATATGCTAACCATCAACTCTGATGCAAAATTAAAAGACCTGCTTGAGTTCCCTTGTTCATTTACTTACAAGGTAATGGGTCATGCAAAGCCTGAACTTCCAGAGCTTGTTCTTGAAGTTATTCAGCGCCATGCTCCAGGTGACTACAGCCCGACCGTTAAACCAAGTGCTAAGGGCAACTACCACTCTGTGTCAATCAACATTACTGCAACCTCTATCGAGCAGGTTGAGACACTGTACAAAGAGTTAGGTGAAATTGACATCGTACGCATGGTTCTATAATTTTTTGATATATTAAATTTTTTTTGAAAGCAGCCTTGGCTGCTTTCTTTTTATTTATCAAAGAGATAACGAGGCTTTACATCGCTTTCAGTTAAAAATCTGTTACGCAGCGGTAGAGCATCAGGGTTATCCGGTTTATAATCCAAAAACTTTATATATTAGCAACAGGAATTCCCATGCAACACCAACTTGTTGTAAAACGACTTGGCCGCCAAGACTATGAGCCTGTATGGAAGGCGATGCATGAGTTCACCGACCAACGCACAGAAGAAACCCGTGATGAAGTCTGGTTGGTAGAACATAACCCAGTATTTACGCAAGGACAGGCAGGTAAAGCTGAGCACTTGATTAACACTGGCGATATTCCTGTTGTACAAAGTGATCGCGGAGGCCAGGTTACGTATCATGGCCCTGGTCAGTTGGTCGCCTACTTCTTGATCAACCTACGCCGTAAAAAATTAGGTGTACGAGATCTCGTTACCACAATCGAGAACCTCGTGATCAATACGCTAAAAGCATACAATATTGACTCAGCCGCGCGACCTGACGCACCAGGTGTCTACGTTGCCGGTAAGAAAATATGCTCTCTCGGTTTACGCATTCGTAAAGGATGCTCGTTTCATGGCTTAGCCTTGAACGTAAATATGGATTTAACACCGTTTCTGCGTATTAACCCTTGTGGTTATGAAGGTATGGAAATGGTTCAGGTCAGCCAATTTGGCGGCCCAGACAATGTAGAAGCCGTAGAAAAACAATTAATAGAAGAACTCGTTACTTTGCTCGATTATGAGCAAGTAGAATTCAGCACAGAAGCACCTTCTCAAGGTAATAAAGCATGAGCAAACCAATCCAGATGGAAAAAGGCGTTAAATATCGTGACGCCGATAAAATGGCATTGATTCCCGTAAAGAACATGCCTACAGAGCAGAAAGAAGTGCTACGTAAGCCTGATTGGATGAAGATCAAGCTACCAGCCGACAGCCAACGAATTCAAGACATCAAAGCGGCGATGCGTAAGAATAAACTTCACTCCGTATGTGAAGAAGCATCTTGCCCGAACCTAGCGGAATGTTTTAACCACGGTACAGCAACCTTCATGATCTTAGGTGCTATTTGTACTCGTCGTTGTCCTTTCTGTGACGTTGCTCATGGCCGCCCATTACCACCGGAAGCAGAAGAGCCTCAAAAACTGGCGAAAACCATCGCCGATATGAAGCTGAAATACGTAGTAATCACTTCTGTCGACCGTGACGATCTGCGTGACGGCGGTGCACAACACTTTGCCGATTGTAACCGCGAGATCCGTGCGTTAAACCCGCATATTAAGATTGAAACTCTGGTTCCTGACTTCCGTGGTCGTATGGACGTAGCGCTTGATCTAATGAAAGATAACCCGCCAGATGTCTTCAACCACAACCTAGAAACAGCGCCACGTCTTTACCGTAAAGCTCGCCCAGGTGCAAACTACAAGTGGTCGCTGGAGCTTCTTAAGAAGTTCAAAGAGCAGCATCCAAATGTACCGACCAAATCTGGTTTGATGATGGGTCTTGGTGAAACCAAAGAAGAAATCATCGAAGTACTGAAAGATCTACGCGCACACGGCGTAACGATGCTGACTCTAGGTCAGTACTTAGCGCCAAGCCGTCACCACTTGCCAGTAGAACGTTACGTTCCGCCATCAGAGTTTGACGAGCTAAAAGAAGTTGCACTAGAGCTTGGCTTCACGCACGCAGCGTGTGGTCCATTTGTTCGCTCTTCTTACCATGCCGATATGCAAGCTCAAGGTATCGAGATTAAATAAGCTCTCGCTTGTTTTGAAAAGCTTGTTTTGAAGAGAAAAGGTTGGCTCAGTGCCAACCTTTTTTGTATCTGTCAAATGATGATAAAAAGCCATTCTACCACCGTCATTCTGAACAGCGAGGAACGAGCGTGATTGAGAATCAGTTTCCAACGTACTGATGATTTTTTGGGAAACGCTGAGTAAAAGAGTGTGCCTCAACAAGATTCCTGCTCTCGCCTAGGCTCGTCGGAATGACGCGGTTTGGATATATTGAAAGGGACAGTGTTGGTAGCCATCTCCTTATCACACACTCTTCGCTATATCTCATTCCAAACGCCAGACAAACAAAAAGGCCCTCAATTGAGGACCTTTAGTATATCAATGTTCAAAATAGATGAGTCGAGTTCTAGGAGAACACACGGAGTTTGCGCGAGCAAGTGAGTATGTTCGACACCGAAATTGACTCATTCTATGAAGAATAGTTAGGCGTAAACCGGTAGACGCTTACAAATTTCGAGCACTTTCTGTTTAGTCGCTTCGATAACTTCTTCGTTGCCGATGTTATCTAGAACGTCACACATCCAGTTTGCTAGCTCTTTTGCATCTTCTTCAGTGAAGCCACGGCGAGTGATCGCTGGCGTACCTACACGGATACCAGACGTTACGAATGGGCTGCGTGGGTCATTTGGTACTGAGTTCTTGTTTACAGTGATGTTTGCTGCACCTAGTGCCGCGTCTGCGTCTTTACCAGTGATATCTTTGTCGATTAGGTCAACAAGGAACAAGTGGTTTTCTGTACCGTTAGATACGATTTTGTAGCCACGCTCTTGGAACTGACCAACCATTGCTTTTGCGTTTTTCACTACGCGAGCTTGATAAGCTTTGAACTCTGGCTCCATCGCTTCTTTGAACGCTACTGCTTTACCAGCGATAACGTGCATTAGAGGGCCACCTTGACCACCAGGGAACACTGCTGAGTTCAATTTCTTGTACATATCTTCGCCAGCATTTGACAAGATAAGACCACCGCGAGGACCTGCTAGTGTTTTGTGCGTCGTTGTTGTTACCACGTGAGCATGCGGTACTGGTGTTGGGTATTCACCGGCGGCGATAAGACCAGCTACGTGCGCCATATCAACAAATAAGTAAGCACCTGCTTTGTCAGCGATTTCACGCATGCGTTTCCAATCAACGATTTGCGAGTAAGCAGAGAAACCACCGATGATCATCTTAGGTTTGTGTTCAAGTGCTAGCTGTTCCATCTCGTCGTAGTTGATTTGACCAGCTTCATCGATACCGTAAGGGATAACGTTGTAGTGCTTACCCGAGAAGTTTACTGGTGAACCGTGAGTTAGGTGACCACCGTGTGCTAGGCTCATGCCTAAAACTGTATCGCCAGGGTTAAGAAGCGCCATGTAAACTGCGCTGTTTGCTTGAGAACCTGAGTGAGGCTGTACGTTAGCGTACTCACAGCCAAATAGTTGGCATGCACGCTCAATTGCTAGTGCTTCAGCTTTATCTACGTACTCACAACCGCCGTAGTAACGCTTACCTGGGTAGCCTTCAGCGTATTTGTTCGTTAGCTGAGAACCTTGCGCTTCCATTACACGTGGGCTTGTGTAGTTTTCAGAAGCGATAAGTTCAATGTGTTCTTCCTGGCGAAGAGTTTCTTCCTGGATAGCTGCGAACAGTTCCGCATCGTAATCTGCGATGTTCATATCACGCTTAAGCATCTGTATCTCCTGACTCAGATTAGTACTGAAAGTTGCAAAAAAACTGTTGAATGACCCGACGCAAACGTTTTCGTCACCCTAATGGCGCGCATTCTACATAATTTGATTTAGGTCATAAAGAGAAATTTACAATTTTTCTCATGCAGTTTTTTCATGATGACAAGCAATGTTTACCATGCCAACATTGCAATCGCATAACGACAATCTATTGCCTGTCAAATTTGTGCTTTACACCCTGTAAAACAGCAATTACATAGGTTTACCGTAAATTTTACCCTCTAGCTACCGAAAAGATCATCTTTTTACTACTATGCACGCCTTATTTATCACTAATGACTGCAACATTGATGGAAAAACACTCATTAAAAGAAGACTGGATAGCGATTCTCACGGGTACCTTTTTAGTAGCTCAAGGCGTTTTCTTTCTCCAATCCGCTAACCTTCTAACGGGAGGCACGACTGGATTGGCTCTGCTTATTAGCCAATTTACACCTTTTACCTTTGGTGTGCTGTACTTTTTAGCAAACAGTCCTTTTTACTTACTAGCATGGAAACGCTTCGGCCGTCATTTCGCCATTAATAGTGCCATTTCTGGCGCGTTGGTTTCTATCTTTGCCGATCATCTTTATTTGCTAATCTCGCTCGAATCGGTAAATGAAGTTTATTGCGCCGTCGCAGGCGGGCTTTTAATGGGGCTCGGTATGCTGATCCTATTCCGACATCGCTCCAGCTTGGGTGGCTTTAACGTGCTGTGTTTGTTTATCCAAGACAAATTTGGCATTTCAGTTGGCAAAAGCCAAATGGCAATCGATGCATGTATCCTGTTTGCTTCATTCTTCTTTGTCACACCAGAAGTGATTGGCCTTTCAATTTTGGGGGCGTTTGCACTCAATCTCGTGTTAGCGATGAACCACAAACCGCACCGCTATTCCGTGACCTACGGTTCATAAATTTTTGATAATGATTGAAGCGCGATTTATAAGATTTCGCGCTCCAATCGCTATATAATACTTCGCGATTTCCAAATAGATCGGTACGGTATGCGCGACTTTCTGCAACAAGCTAAACAGACTCACAGTTGTATTGCGATTGGAGAGCTGATCTATAACCCGAAGACACAGACCCTTCATCAAGATGCTATCGCGATTGATCTTGAACCTCGCACCATTGAATTATTAGAACTGCTGCTAACAAGCGTGGGACATCCGCTCTCTGCCGATACCATTATCGAAACCATTTGGCAGAGCAAATTCATCTCTAAGAATGTACTCACTAACCGCATTAGCACCTTACGTGCGCTGCTACAACAGCATCTCCCCGAGTACGATGCGACTAAGCTCTTGGTCACTTATCCTCGCAAAGGTTACTTTCTAAACCCAGCGAATATCCGTTTAGTGCCACCAGAGAAAAACCATCGACGTGCTATTACAGCTCAAGTTGCGAACCGTAAGAACTTCAAGCTAATTTTTGCTTATAGCTTGTGTGCCATACTTGCAGTTTGTAGCGTGACGCTCGCAAGCTTGTTATGGCAACGCCAAGAAATCTCAACACAACAAACACGTCATCAACTACTGATTCCCAAAGTCGAGCTACTACTCAAACGTGTCGATTCAATCGGCTCTCAGGCGCGAAAGTACCGCATACTGGTCAAAGCCATCTTGCTGCAACAACAGGTCGAATATCCATACACCGACATCGCCAACCAAGATGCTCCCAGTTACTTTCTTGATCCTATCGGTCATACGCCATATTTCCCTGGCGCACGAAACATGCAGACCAGCGACTACGAGCTCAATATCGAGTTAAAAGACGGCACAAAACAGGGCATCTTGAAAGCGCAGATGAACCTTATTTATCCTGCGACGGGCAAGCTAGCGTTTCGCAATGAGTACACACTGCGTTTATCTGACTTACAATCGGATATTTTCCAAATGCACTCGGATGTCGCGCAATACTTCAATCTGCCTGCACCTTCGGCAAGTACGTGGCAGCTTTCGGATATTCACAAAAAAATGTTATTCGAGAATGCCTTTTCTAGCCAACCTCTCCGACAATCTGATGAGTTTGCGGCTATAACAACGGCAAGACATCTCGCCTTATACGAGCACGAACATCAAAAGCTGGAAGCGTATTTAACTCAAGTACAATCGTCGTTTGATGTTTTGCCAGATGAGCTGAGCCTCTGGTTAGGTCTATTGCATTTCAAATTAGGTAACTTAGACAGGGCAAAAGCTCTGTTAACGACACCAGATGGCGACTCACGTATCCAAAACGCACTGATTTATACCTTTGTGTCTCACATTGCTTATAAGCAGAACAAACTTGAACAGTTCCGTCTCAACTACATGGAATCACTGGTGGCGCTGCTGCGCGTTTTACCTTCCGAAACCTTGTTTGAGCGTCTTTCTCAATCTGAATCAAAAGAGACTTGCCTCCAACCGTGGAAAACGTTGCATGTTAGTGTGACCGATCAAGAAATCATAAGCCGATGGAAAGCGCTCATTAACGAGTATTGCACTAACGTAGCCAACGAAATAACCCCAAATAAAACAAAGACCTAAATATAAAATTAAGCTTTCATTAACCCCTGTTATCTTTTGTTTTTTGCCCTTTTTCTCTCACTGAACTTAGCATGCTCGCATTCAAGCAACGGCCCAACATGAAGCGGCCTTATCAATCAGGAATGTAAACCATGCTAAACAAAATGACGCTTATCGCAGCAGCAACTCTGGCTCTTTACGGCTGTGGAGGAGGTTCGTCTTCTGGCAGTGCGAATCCAAACAAAGTGCCTCAAGAAAGTTTCGACGTCTCGATTCACAACTCAATCTTCGCTCCTGTACCAAACACACAATTGAGCTATTCGTTTAGCTTGGATGGCCAACCAGAGGGCGACATGAAACTGAGCTTCCAAGCGATGGATAGCGAGCAAATATTGGCAGCATTGGCACAAATCCCAAACAGCGAGGCAATGGTCCAATTGGTTAATGACTTGGTGAACTACGGCGCCGAACAGTTCTACTATTCAGACGAGCAGTACAACGACGACGAAGAGAGCAATACGCTTTACTTTGCAGGATCAGATGGTGCACTCCATGAAATCACTGACGCTTATTTCATTGGTCATCAGTTTATTGCCATGCTTATGCACAGCGGTCCGATTTTCCGCCTAAACGGTGACGACGTAAAAGAGAAAAGCCCGAATATTGACATCGGTGAAGAAACTATGTCTCTGCAAACCACTCTTACAGGCTACGCAGTTCACAACCTTCTAGACCGTTTTGAAGAGCATGAGTGGGTACAAAGCCTTCCTATGACAGCATCTTGCCAAGTGGTTTGGCAACAGCAAATCCGAGAAACTGGCGTGCGTAAAGCGTTCTCGATCTCAGGCAAGAAAATTGAAGCGGCATACCTGATGGAAGAGAACATCTACAACCTAAACTGTGATGATATGGACTCAATGGAGTTCGCCACTTCGGCAGAACGTTGGTTTAATCCAAGCTTAGGTCTGATAGAACAAATTGAACTGCTGAAAGTACAACAAGTACAAATCAACGAAGAGAAAGTGCAGCTAACAGCGATTGAAACAAAATAAGCTCGCATTTTTTATAGATATCTCAATAAAAGAAGGCTTTGGGGAGCACACCAAAGCCTTCATCTCGAACATCAATCTTAGGGGTGATGACACCCGAGTTTATTCTTCTATCAATAAAATACGAGTTTCGTAAGGTCGTAACACTTGATGGTTTGACGCGACTGCGATCGCTGAGTTTTGATAGTTAGATAGCAAGTTTTTCGCCTTACTCATATCAAAACGTTTTGGCAGAACGCATTCCACCTCTTCAGCGTAGTAGTTATTGATACACAGCAGCGTTTGCTTATCGTTCTGACGAGCGTAAGCGAAAATACGTTTGTGCTCTGGCAGCAGGTCCTCGTAACGACCATCGGTGATCACTGGAACCTGTTTACGCAGTTCAATCAGACGCTTGTAAAAGTAGAACACCGAGTTTAAATCGGCAACCGCAGCTTCAGCATTGATTTCAGAGTAATTCTGCGCCACTTCAAGCCAAGGCTTGCCCTCAGTAAAGCCCGCGTGTTTTGCACTGTTCCATTGCATTGGTGTACGTGAATTATCACGCGACTTTTGCGCCAAGATCGCCATCATGTCGTCATGAGATACACCATCACGGTTGACCATGATGTCGTACATGTTAGTACTTTCAACATCACGATATTGGCTGATTTCGGTATAATCCGGGTTGGTCATGCCGATCTCTTCCCCCTGGTAAACATAAGGTGTGCCTTGCATCATGTGCACTGATGCCGCAAGCATCTTGGCAGATTCAACACGGTATTGCTCGTCGTTACCTAATCGGCTCACAACGCGTGGCTGGTCGTGGTTACACCAGAACAGCGCCCCCCACCCTTTGCCATTTAAGCCCGTTTGCCAATGATTGAAGATCTGTTTTAACTGAATGAAATCAAACGGCGCTTTGGTCCATTTTTCACCATTTGGATAATCGACTTTCAGATGATGGAAGTTGAACACCATGGATAGCTCTTTGCCGTCTAGCGAAGAATATTGCTGGCAGTGCTCTAGCGTAGTGGAAGACATTTCACCCACCGTCACGCTGCCGTATTTTTGAAACACAGATTCGCTAATCTCTTGAAGGTATTCGTGCACACGTGGGCCGTCGGTGTAGAAGCGGCGACCATCACCAATATCATCACTTGGAAAATCTTGCTGCTTGGAAATCAGGTTGATAACGTCGAGACGGAAACCATCCACTCCTTTTTCTGCCCAGAAGCTGATGACTTCTTTCACTTCTTCACGCACTACTGGGTTTTCCCAGTTTAAGTCCGCTTGCTCTTTAGCAAAAAGGTGCAAATAGTACTGGCCTGTTTTTTCATCCAGCGCCCAAGCGTTGCCACCAAACTTTGATTGCCAGTTGTTTGGTTCAGCACCATCTACCGGATCTTTCCAGATGTAGTAATCACGGTATGGGCTGTTTTTATCACCCAGTGCGGATTGGAACCACTTGTGTTCTGTCGACGTGTGGTTCACTACAATGTCCATGATGATACGAATGCCCAACTGATGCGCTTCTGCTAGCAAAGTATCGAAATCTTCCATAGTGCCGAACTGTGGATTGATCGAGTAGTAATCGGAGATGTCATAACCGTTGTCGATCATTGGCGATTGGTAAACCGGCGTCAGCCAAATCGCATCCACACCAAGATGCTTAAGATAATCCAGCTTAGAAATGATCCCTTTGATGTCGCCCGTGCCTTTACTGCCACTGTCACAAAAGCTTTTTGGGTAAATTTGATAGATGGTTGCGGTTTTCCACCAGCTCTCATCATGCTTGGTCATAGCCATTTCTAACACTCACTTACCAGTAATCGGAAACTTAAAATTTGAAAAGAAAAATAGGAGGAGGCAGCCAAGTCACTGCCTCAAATAGAATTACGCGTTTGCAGGCTCAAGCTCACCTTTGGCTTGTGCACGCTTATAAAGAA
The DNA here is from genome assembly GCF_033338935.1 of Vibrio sp. Vb0598. Taxonomy (NCBI): domain Bacteria; kingdom Pseudomonadati; phylum Pseudomonadota; class Gammaproteobacteria; order Vibrionales; family Vibrionaceae; genus Vibrio; species Vibrio sp. Vb0598. The sequence continues at coordinate 20,526 of NZ_JAWOTP010000020.1, forward strand.
TTAACGTTAATGCAGCAGGTACCAGCATTGCGACTAACATAGCCAAAGCAAAAATGCCCCAGAACTGCGGTTGGATAGACAAGATGCCCGGCAAACCGCCCACACCGATACCGTTCGCCATTACGCCCGCACTACCGCAAATAGCAGCAGCACACGCACTACCGATCATCGCGCTCAGCATTGGGAACTTGTATTTCAAGTTGATGCCGTACATCGCCGGTTCAGTCACGCCAAGGTAAGCAGAGATAGCCGCAGGCACTGAGATATCACGCTCGCCGTGTTTTTTACTGATGATAATGATGCCGACGACCGCAGACGCTTGAGCAATGTTTGAAAGTGCAATCAGAGGCCAAATTGGCGTACCGCCTAGCTCTTGCATCAGTTGAAGGTCTACCGCGTTGGTGGTGTGGTGAATACCAGTTATGACCAATGGCGCGTATAGGAAGCCGAAGATGGTTGAGCCAATCATTGCGAAGTCACCCGTCATGGCTGCTTTTGCTGCGAAAGCAACGCCGTCACCCAACATACGACCGAATGGACCAATGATAGAGTGCGCAAGAATCACAGACACAATGATTGAGACAAACGGCACGACCACTAGGTAAAGGTAAGACGGAATGATGCGTTTTAAGTTGGTTTCAATAAACGCCAGAGCCATACCAGCAAGCATTGCTGGAATTACTTGCGCTTGGTAGCCCACTTTCTCGATGGCGAATAAGCCAAAGTCCCACACTTCGGGTACTTGCTTACCAATCAGGTAGGCGTTCATCAACTGCGGAGAAACCAATGTCACACCAAGCGTGATACCCAGAATCGGAGTACCGCCGAGCTTTTTCACTGTCGACCAACACACGCCAACTGGTAGGAAGAAGAAGATCGCCTCACCAATCAGCCATAAGAAAGAGTGTACCGTTGCCCAAAACTGGCTGATTTCCGTTAGCGTTTGACCATCAAACATCTTGATGTCGCCAATCACGTTACGGAAACCAAGGATCAGACCACCGGTGATGATCGCTGGTAGCAGTGGTACAAAGATTTCTGCAAGGTGGGAAATACCACGCTCAACGATATTCATGTTTTGACGAGCAGCGTTCTTCGCTTCGTCTTTGCTGGCTTCACTTTTACCCGTCAGTCCGATCAGCACCTTGTAAACTTCATCCACTTCAGTACCGATAACCACTTGGAACTGGCCTGCGTTGGTAAAACAGCCCTTCACCATCGGTAATGTTTCTAACTGTTTCGTATCTGCTTTGTCCGTATCATTTAGAACAAAACGCAAGCGAGTTAAACAGTGACTTACACTGGCAATATTGTCCGGCCCCCCGACCAGCTCAATAAGACGCTCCACGTCTTTACGCGCAATCTTACTCATAACTTTGTCCACCCTGTATTGGATACATTCGATTCATCATTTTGTTTTTATAAATGGGAACATTCCCATTTCTTAATTTTAATATTGCCATTCGAAGACAAAAAACAAAATGGGAACAGTCCCATTAATTGAGAATGATCACAGTATAATTTTAGAGCAGATCGTTTTAGTGTGGATTAACAAACGATAGGCTGTTGAGTAAAGTGAACCACTTCCTCATCGCCATTTAATTGATTGATCAGCATGTTAGCGGACTTCTCACCTGCAAGGGTATAACCTGGGTCGACACTAAATACTTTAGGGAAAAGGAAAGAGAGCAATTCATTACCACCAACACCTGTCACAACCACGTCTTCACGTCCTAACTCTTGAAGACGCTTAATCACGCCCAACGCGATAGTGTCACTGGCGCACACGATGGCCTGAGTATCAGATTGAAGGACTTTGTCTACCAACTGATAAGCACTTTCATGGCTCAACTTACCCGTTTGGAAACAAGGTGCAATTTGCTTGCGTTGACACCAAGCTTTATAAGCATTTAGACGAGCTAAGCCAGTGGTTTTGTCTTCAGGATCAACACCAATATAAGCAATGCGAGATAAAGATTGCTGCTCAAGGTGAGACAAAGCCATGTCTATCACACCTTGGTTATCGTAGTTGATCGAAGAAACCATTTGCGTGTCCATCGCGATCACGACGATACGATTACCCCACTCCGCCAATGCTCGCTCATCACATCCAGTAAAACCAAACACGATCACCCCATCGACGTTGCGACGTTTAAGCACATCCAAATGCTCATTGGTTTTATCGCGATCGAATTGGCTTTCCATGATCACCGCATCATAACCAGCGGAATACAAAGCATTGAGCATGGTACCAACGGCGCGATTTTCTGATGGTGAATCTAAACGGGAGATGATAACCCCAATAACTTTTTGGCTGCCGCCACGCATTGATTGCGCAGATTTGGACGGCACATAACCAGATTCACGAATAATTTGCTCAACCTTCTCTCGCGTTTGGGGTTTCACTTTTGGATCGTTAGTAAGCACACGGCTTACTGTCGATTTGCCCACGCCTGCCAATTTTGCGATATCAAGAATGGTGAGTTTTTTGCTCATAAGTGTTCAGACTAAAAGAAGGAATCAAACAAAAGGGAAGCAGTGGCTTCCCTTATCTCAGTCAGTAATGAAGATTACTTGTTTAAGTACGCAGGCACATCTGCAATGCTATCTAATACTACCGTTGCAATGGCTTCGCCCTGTTCCGTTACTGGCTTACCAGTGCGAACCAAAATCTTAGTGCCAACGCCTGCCGCTTCTGCTGCCATCATGTCTTCAGCTTTATCGCCGATCATCACAGATTTCTCCATGTCGATCTTCAAGAAGTCACGCGCAGAAATGAACATGCCTGGTTTTGGCTTACGGCACGCACAATCTTGCTTGTACTCGCCAATGCCATGTTCTGGATGATGTGGACAGTAATAGATACCATCGAACTCAACACCATTATCAGCAAAGTTCCAATCCATCCATTGAGTCAGAGACAAGAAACGGTCTTCACTGAATTTACCGCGTGCGATGCCCGATTGATTCGTCACTAACACTAGAAGGTAGCCTTTATCTTTTAGCGCTTTCGTCGCTTCAAATACACCATCAATGTACTCAAAATCATGTTCGTCATGAACGTAGCCGTGGTCAACGTTTATCACGCCATCACGATCGATAAAAACAGCAGGTTTTGCCAAAACGTATTTCTCTATTAACTCGGTTTAATCAGATTATTACATACCTTATAAACTTCAACACTATCTAATTCATTCTAGGCCTCGACAAAACGGTTGATTTGTTGGGCAAGAATCGGTAAATCTGAGGGTGCCCCGCCGTCTACCTCCTGCTTGTTATCTATACATCTTCGCTTCAAAACAGAACATCCATACATTTAGACGTCTAGACGTAAAAATATCTATTGACTTCATTCTGCTTAACCCATAGCATCAACTGAAAATTGAGATAAAGCTCAACATTAAGTTCTGTCAAAGGCCGTTTTTGACAGCGAAGTTCCCCGTATCTTTGGGCAGGTTGAAACATGATAGAAATAAAAAACGTCAATAAAGTGTTCTACCAAGGCAGTAAGGAAATCCTTGCCCTGAAAGACATTAACCTACACATCGACAAAGGCACTATCTTTGGTGTTATCGGTTCATCAGGTGCTGGTAAAAGTACGCTGATCCGCTGTGTCAACATGCTAGAAGCACCGACCTCTGGTTCCATCATCGTTGATGGTGTGGATCTAACCAAACTCAGTAAAAAACAACTAGTCGAAACACGCCGTAACATTGGCATGATCTTCCAGCACTTTAACCTGCTTTCGTCTCGTACTGTGTTTGATAATGTGGCATTACCCCTAGAACTGGCAGGTAAAGACAAATCGCAAATCACAACAAAAGTAACTGAGTTGCTAAAGCTTGTAGGCTTAGCCGACAAACACGAGAGCTACCCATCTAACTTAAGTGGCGGACAAAAACAGCGTGTGGCAATTGCTCGTGCATTGGCATCCGATCCTAGCGTGCTACTTTGTGATGAGGCCACTAGCGCACTAGATCCAGCAACAACTCAATCTATCCTTGAGTTATTGAAAGAGATCAACCGCAAACTCAACATCACGATTTTACTTATCACTCACGAAATGGAAGTCGTAAAAAGCATCTGTCACGAAGTAGCAATCATCGGTGGTGGTGAGCTGGTGGAAAAAGGCACCGTTGGCGATATTTTTGCGCACCCTAAGACAGAGCTAGCGCACCAATTCATTCGCTCAACGCTGGATCTTTCCATTCCTGAAGATTACCAAGCACGTCTGCAAGCAGAGCGTGTTGATGGCAGCTACCCGTTGGTTCGCTTAGAGTTTACTGGCGCAACCGTTGATGCACCGTTAATGTCGCAAATTTCTCGTAAATACAATATTGATGTGAGTATTTTGAGTTCCGACCTTGATTACGCTGGTGGCGTGAAATTCGGCATGATGGTCGCAGAGCTATTTGGTAACGAAGAAGATGACAACGCAGCTCTTGAATACCTGCGTAAGCACAACGTAAAAGTAGAGGTACTTGGTTATGTCCTTTAATACGATTTCTGAATGGCTGAGTTTAAACAGCAAACTACTTTTAGGTGCAACGTGGGAAACGCTTTACATGGTTGCGGTTGCCGGATTAGTCGGCTTTGCTGTGGGTATTCCATTAGGCGTAATCCTCCATATTACTAAGAAAGGCGGCCTACTTGAAAACACCAAACTAAATAGCGGCTTAGGCGCTATCGTTAACATTGGTCGTTCTGTGCCATTCCTCGTACTGATGGTTGCGATTATTCCAGTGACAAAAATGCTGGTTGGAACCTTTATCGGTACAACCGCAGCAATCGTCCCACTGACTATTGGCGCCATTCCTTTTGTCGCTCGTCTTATTGAAGGTGCTTTATTAGAAGTACCGACAGGCTTGGTGGAAGCAGCGCAGTCAATGGGGGCGACTCCAACACAGATCATCACAAAAGTTCTACTACCTGAAGCAATGCCGACTATTGTTAACTCAGTAACGATTACCTTGGTCACTCTCGTTAGCTACTCAGCTATGGCGGGTACGGTAGGCGGCGGCGGCCTAGGTGACGTAGCCATTCGTTACGGTTTCCACCGCTACGATGTAACTATCATGGCCGTGACTGTCGTGATGTTGATTGTTCTAGTACAGATTATTCAGTCTATCGGTGACGCAGTGGTGCGCCGTGTAGACCACAGATAAGCATCAAAAATACAAATTATAAGGAGATAAAGATGAAATTTAGCCTTAAAGGTCTTTTGACTGTAGCAACGGCCGCCTCTGCTCTTGCTCTAGCGGGTTGCGGCGACAAAGAAGTAGACGTAAACAAAGTAAAAGTTGGCGTTATTGCTGGTGCTGAAGCACAAGTAGCCGAAGTTGCCGCTAAAGTAGCAAAAGAGAAATACAACCTAGATGTTGAGCTAGTAACATTTACCGATTACGTAACACCAAACGCCGCTCTGGATGATGGTTCAGTAGACGCGAATGCGTTCCAGCACAAACCATACCTAGACCAACAAGTGAAAGACCGCGGCTACAAACTGGCTATCGCGGGTAACTCATTCGTTTACCCTATTGCTGGTTACTCAAAGCAAGTAAAATCAATTGATGAAATTCAAGATGGCGCACGCATCGCAGTACCAAACGACCCAACTAACCTAGGTCGCTCACTACTGCTTCTTGAGCAACAAGGTTTGATTACGCTACGTGATGGCGTTGGTCTACTCGCTACAGTACGTGACATCGTAGGCAACCCTAAAAATATCGAAATCATTGAACTAGAAGCTCCACAGCTTCCGCGTTCATTGGATGACGTAACGCTATCTATCATCAACACCACTTACGCAAGCTCTATCGACCTATCGCCAGAGCGTGACGGCGTGTTCGTTGAAGATAAAGACTCACCATACGTAAACCTAATTGTCGCTCGCGAAGAAAATGTTAATGCGCAAAACGTACAAAACTTCGTAAAAGCTTACCAAACGGAAGAAGTTTACGAAGCGGCAAAAGAACTGTTCAAAGGCGGTGTTGTGAAAGGTTGGTAATCCCACTTTTCAAAACATGACTGAAAACAACGTTCTAAACATAAACGTTCTAAACACAAAAGGGCTGATGTGAAAACATCAGCCCTTTCTATTTGTCTATCTACCCATTTAAGTAGCTTCAATTCGCTACTTAAGATGGTCCCAAGAGATATTCGACACGATTCGGCAGTCATCACACTTAAAATGAAATATGTCATGTAGTGGCTCATCGAGTAGCCACTCGCCATCGCATTTTGGACACTTGCGCGCTTTCTCGCTCTCCAGCGACTGACCACCGACACGATACTGGTAATAGTACGTAGGGATCTTCGTGATGTATTCGATACGGCCACGTAAGTCCCAACCTCGGCGAAACAGCACACTATCCACATCGCAAATTTCGTGGAGCGCCGCATGTTCCGCTCGGCAGCCCCCTGCCATTTGGATTTCATCACACGCTTGCCACTCAGTCTGCCACTTAATGACGGCTTTATGGTCTCCATTAAGTGTTGGCTCATTACGATACAAAGGAATTGGCAACAGGGTTTCACCACTTCGCAAAGGCGAACACGTATGAACATAAGTCGTGTACAACACTTGCCAGCTAGGTGTCTCTTCTTCGGCTGCTTGTTCTGAATTCAAATCACGCCCCAGCATACGCATTTTCGGAGCAAGCAAAGACGCATCCGACAAACGGTTCATGCACACTTTGACGAAATCTGAGTGATAACGTGGATGCAAGCTGTCTTGTTCTGGGCAAACAACACGAACGAAAAATTCACCTTCTCCCATCACTATCGGAAATTCACGACCCAATACTTGGCCGTTGTAACGCAGAGCATCCATCAAGCCATTAATGGCTTTGTCTACCGCGCTGACGGTGGTGTTATCAAAACACTCAAACTGCAACTCAACAACATACATACTTAGACGGCAGCCTCTAACTTATTCAAGAACTCAACCAATGAATCTGCCAATACATCACGTTTAGAGGTGCCCAAACGCTCTAGAATCACATTGCCAGTGAGGTTACAAATAGAAATCACATCCATTTCCTCATCTGTCGCTGCGATAAATACTGTTGGTTTAAGTTTCAAGCGGCGCTGCGTCACCAAATGACCAAGAATATTTTCTTGTAGGCGCACGAAATCGTCATCGCTCCACACTTGCAGCAGCGTCAACGAATTACCTTGCCAAGTTGCCTCCATATCAGAGCAGTATTGAGAACCATAAAAGGCTTTAACATCATCTTGCAGTGACAACTCAATCGCATTTTCCACATTGGTGAAATCGGCCATTTCATCACGTGCGACCGCTTTCCAAAGCACCTTTCCATCACGCTTCTCTTCGACACAAGGAGAAACAAGCTCTGCAAGCTCTTCACTGCTTGGCAACTCATTGTGCTTAGCTTGCCAAGCTTGTTGGTAGCGCAGGCTGAACTCTTGTAGCGCCTGAGTAACGTTTTGGGTCATGAAGGTCTCCTCATTCCTTATTTATCAGATAGCCGTACTTGCCGGATGGCAATTGACCAGCGGATTCAGTAAAATTCTCGCCATTCTAATCGAAAACGACCACAAAGTATGAGCAAATATTCTGACGCTAAAGAGCTTGCTGGCTTAACACTAGGTAAAACGACCGAGTATGCGAACCAGTATGACCCAAGCTTGCTGCAACCAGTCCCTCGCAGCCTGAACCGAGATGACCTCCAGTTAGGCGATACTCTGCCTTTCATGGGGCACGACATTTGGACGCTGTACGAACTGTCTTGGTTAAATAGTAAAGGTTTACCACAAGTGGCCGTTGGCGAAGTATACATTCCAGCCACCAGCGCAAACTTGATTGAATCGAAGTCTTTCAAACTGTACTTAAACAGCTATAACCAAACCCGCTTTGCAAGCTGGGAAGAAGTGACTGAGCGTTTAACACAAGACCTGTCTGAATGCGCAGGTGAAAAGGTGCTGGTTGAGGTGAATCCAGTGACCCACTATACCAATCAACCTATCGTAACAATGGACGGTGAATGTATTGATGACCAAGACATTAACATCACCAGTTACGATTTCGATGCCGATTTGCTTGAAGGTGCGGCAGGTGAAATACAAGTTGAAGAGGTGCTACATAGCCACCTATTGAAATCAAACTGTTTGATCACTAACCAACCCGACTGGGGCAGTGTAGAAATTCGCTACCAAGGCGCAAAAATAGATCGTGAGAAGCTGTTACGTTACTTAGTGTCTTTCCGCGAGCACAATGAGTTCCACGAACAGTGTGTAGAGCGTATTTTTACGGATCTAATGAAATACTGCCAACCAAGCAAACTGACCGTATTTGCCCGCTATACGCGCCGTGGAGGCTTGGATATCAACCCTTACCGCTCAACGGAACAAGATAAGCCAGCTCACAATCACCGTATGGCTCGTCAGTAAGCGCATAGGCAACAGAAATAAGTTCGGCAATCTAAAGGGTTGCCGGACGTTTTTATTGTCCAAGCATGTTACTATATCAAATGGCTTCAACCCGCATTTAAACGGCTAATTGAGGCTTTTCGCCGTTATCGCCATATCTAAAAACAGTTCGAGGGAACGAAAGGATGTTTTGGGACAGTTCGCGTCTATTCAAATTGATTGGCTTTCTTTGCTTGCTGTTTGTACAGCCACTTCATGCAACCATTTTATCGTCCGCGTTACTCAACGAAGCACAACAATTGGCGGAAATAGAGCCATCACAAGCAAAACAAGCGGCAACCAACTATTTGTCACAGCGTGAGCTAACAGAACGCAAAGAAAGTGACAGCCCTTCAGCCATGTCTCGCGACGAAACAGATCGTAGCGTTCGCACACCAAGCAGCACCATCGAAGCGCACAAGATTATCGCTCAGGCAGATTACGCCATGGGTAATGTTCGTTCGGCTATCGAGCACCTAAATAAAGCGGAACGCTTAGCGCAAGAATATCAATTGCCGTACATGGACTTAGATCTCCAGCTGATGCGCAACCAAATGATTTGGATGTACGACGAAAACTACTCAAAAGCGGAAGACACGCTTAACCAAATTGAACAACAGCTCGATGAAGCCGATGCCGTATTACAACGCACCGACAGCGTTCGCTACCGACTAGTGATGCAAAGAGCACTCCTCGCTTCACATAGTGGCGATATCATTAAAGCGGAAAACTTGTACTCTGAAGCAAAGACCATGCTTGACGATAGCCGCTCTGAGTTAGCCTTGATCGACTACTACACTGCCGTCGGCGAGTTTTACCTCAATAGCAAGAAGTACAATTTGGCTTTGTCAGAACTGCTATACGGTTATTGGCAATCTATTGAAAGTAACAGTGGTGCAAGATTAGCAAAAGTGAATCGCCTTTTGGCTAGGCTCTTCCAGGAGCGACGAGTGTACGACAAAGCGATCGAATACTTATCTCAAGCCGCAGATTTTTATGACTCTTACCCTAGCTCTCCGATCCTAGCGGACGTCCTAGAGCAAATGGGCGACATCTACTTTTATCAGGGTAAGTTTAACCTTGCGTTAGTGCATTACTTCAACGTGCTTGACCATGAAAGTACCAGTAAGAACATCAATAGAATCATTAAAATTCGCTTAAGCTTGGCGGCTACCTACCTACAACTCTATAACTACGCGCTAGCAGAGCAGTACTTAGACCGCTCTAAAGAGCTTTTAGAATACACCAATATTCCTAAGCTTGAAGCAAAGGCTGCCCTGCTTCAGTCAGGTCTGGCTTATCATCAAAATGACAGTAAAGACGTCATTACTAATGCAAAGCTGGCGTTAGCGCTCGCTGAAAAGTCACCTGAAAATAACAACTTCATTAAGCAGCAGTCATACCGTTTACTTGGGTTGGGTTACGAGCAGGCAGGCGAATACAAACTTTCTCTGCAAGCTTATAAAAAATACACCAACCTCGTTCGTCTAGAACAAAAGCAGCTTAACCAAATCAGTGAGGATGCGTTCCGTCAGCAAAAAGAATTTGCCGAACAAACCATCCATTACATCGGTCAATCAGAACGCTTAGAGCAAGTGGAAAGAGAGCATCGTAAATTCCAGAAAATCTCATTTGCATTGTTTATTACTGTATTGGTCATGTTTTTGTTCATTATGCGCCGTGGTGTCATTATGCAGCGCCAAGCAAGTGAAATCGAAAAACTGCGTAACGACCTCTTCACCCACTCTCGCTCTCGTTTACGTAACTTGCGTATGCTGAATGTTAAGCTTTCTCGCTCATTGAAAAAGTCGAGCGAAACTTTCGAGCAATGGCAAATGGGTGAATTGATCCACGAACCACTTAATGATCGCCTACGCTTTGTTATGATCGATTTGCCATTCTTACGAAGCATGTACGTCCATAACGGCTATAAGGCAGGTCTAGAACTAGAACGTGCATTTGGCGACTTCCTTGCGGAAAAAATAGAAAAACCGTCGCGTCTTTACCATTTCTCAGATGCGAACTTACTCTACATTGAACCGAACGCTGACCGTGATGCTTCTGCCGAAGTCATGTTCGAAAAATTCCAGACTTGGGTGGATGAGTTCGCTCAGCAGCACAACGTCAATCGTATTATTCGTATGGGCATCAGCGATTATCCGTTCTTACCCCGAGCCTACACTGCAATTAACGATGAGGAATTACTCGATCTGTTATTGCTTGCTACTCACATCGCACGAGAAGTCAGCTTGAAGGATAAGCAAAGCCACTGGGTGTTCTTAAAAGCCATCGATAATGCGCCTGCTGCTAGCTTTGCAACAGGTAACATAAGAACTGCCTGTCAACATGCCATTAGCCAAGGCCTGATCAAGATCCATTCGTCCTACAAGAATGAGGACGACATCAAGAAAATATTAAAAAATGGATAATTAAACGCCTGTTGAACGTAATAACTAATGACGCTATAAAGTTTTTTGTTATTATCAGATAATTGTCAGTAGTACATGAACTTAACCGTAGTCACTTCATGGGAATCTTGGAATCCGATATTCAGTCGCAGCTGCATCAGCTGAGTTGTCAACTTGACCAACTCAGACTGACTCATCGTGATACTTCACTCAAATTCAAACGTGAACAACAAGTTCTTAAACGCGTTGTGGCATCATTGTCTTCAGCTTGCCAGGGTTCGAACACTCAGGTATCCAACTACCTATTTGAAATCCAACAAGAGCTGCAACATCAAAAAGATATCAGCACTCTTATCCCGCGTTTAGCGGTATTAGAGAGGATGCTCAAACAGCAGTCGAAGACGATGGATAAACAGAACGGTTACCTTGACGAACAAATCAAGCACAGTGGTGAAACACTGCAACGTGTCACGGGCTTACCTGCGCAGTTAAAACGTGAACTACGGAACCTGATGAGTTTCTCTGAAGTTCACGCCAGCAATAAAGCTGATCAAGCCACTAAGCTACTGAGTATTTACGAACGCGCTCTGAAAATCATCACGTCTAATTCACGTCTACATCTTAGTGAATTTGAAAACAATCCCGATAGATCTCAGCTTGAGTGCTTAGCCAGCGACCTCCAACATACTATTACAGAGCTGGATTTCGAGGGAGAATCAGGCGATAGATTGCTGGATATTCGTGCTAAGTTGCTCCTTGGCGTGAGTGCCGAGTCTCTCATTGAGCTTACGCTTTCAACGCTGAAATTGGTTGTCGAAGCAACAAAGTTCGAGCGCGAGGCGTCTAGCCAATTCCTTGATCAGCTGAACACTTCTCTCGCAAGTAACCTAAAAACCGTTCATCAGAACGTCGACCAGCATCATACCTACTTTGAACACCGCCAAGAGCTCAACACAGAAATGAACAGCTTGGTTGAATTAAGCCAAAAGTCACTTAATCAAGCTCAAGATATCGCGGTTGTGAAAAAAGAAATCACGCCTCTTCTCGAACAAATGGCGTCGCTGACAGAGCGACTGAAAATGACGGAAGAGCGAGAGCAAGCGCTGCAAGAGCGGTTAAGTTACAGTAAGAACCAACTCGAAGCGGTATTTGAAACTACGCAAGATTATCGTCGACGCTTAGATGACCAAGCTCAGCGTATGTTGCTCGACCCGCTGACTAAAGTTTATAACCGCACTGCATTTAACGATCGACTAGAGCTAGAGTATCGCCGTTGGATTCGCTCTCAGCAAAACCTTCGTGTTGTGCTATTTGATGTAGACAACTTCAAAGCGGTGAATGATAGCTATGGTTATACGGCTGGCGATAAAGCGCTGAAGATCATCGCTCGTACTATTAACAAGCGCGTATCAGAAACGGAAACAGTGGCTCGCTTTGGTGGCGAGGAGTTCATTCTACTCGTCCCGGAACAATCTGAAGAATACACACTGGATCTGATTAAGCATATCCAGCGTGATATTAGCCAATTACCCTTTAAGTTCCGTGAGCAAAATATCATGATTACCTTAGCTGCTGTATCGACGTCTTTCAAAGAGTCCGATACGCCAGAGTATGTGCTCGATCGTCTTGGCAAGATGCTTGCGGACGCTAAAAAACGTGGAACAAACCAGCTTAACTGGAGCTAGAATTCGTACAAAAAGCGAGCAAACAAACCAAATTTGGTGCAATCTACGCTTTATAACCACCCATTTTCAACGAGTTATCACATTTCTTCCCTTTTAGTCTGCTAAGCTGTAAAAACCCAAGTCACTTCAAGATGATGTATTTATAAAAGGCAAATGTATCATCTTGAGGTTGCTTGGGAGTTGATAACCATAAAACCAAATCGGCCAACTACCTTTCATCAAACCATACGTATAACACCAAAAAGGTAAGTTGGTACTTTCCCTCAAATTAATGCAACACAAGGAGGCGTTATGATTACCCATATAAGCCCCGCTGGTAGCATGGACTTGCTATCTCAACTAGAAGTAGAGCGCTTAAAGAACACAGCCTCGAGTGAACTTTATCAGCTGTACCGTAATTGCACATTAGCGGTGTTGAACTCCGGTAGCCATACCGATAACTCGAAAGAACTGCTCGATAAATACCAATCGTTTGATGTCAACGTCGTGCGTCGTGAGCGTGGTATTAAGCTTGAGCTGACTAATCCGCCAGAGCACGCTTTTGTTGACGGCGAAATAATTAAAGGTATCCAAGAGCATCTGTTCTCCGTATTGCGTGATATCGTTTACGTAAACATGCATTTGGCAGACGCCCAACGGCTCAACCTTACTAACCCAATTCACATTACGAACCTCGTATTCGGCATTCTTCGTAATGCAAGAGCATTAACTCCAGGTATCGCACCGAATCTTGTCGTATGTTGGGGTGGTCACTCTATCAATGGAGTGGAGTATCAGTACACACGTGAAGTGGGTAACGAACTGGGCCTGCGTGAACTTAACATCTGTACAGGTTGCGGCCCTGGCGCAATGGAAGGGCCGATGAAAGGTGCAGCGATTGGGCACGCAAAGCAACGTTATACTCAGCAACGTTATCTTGGTTTAACCGAGCCCTCGATTATTGCGGCCGAGCCACCAAACCCAATAGTAAATGAACTGGTCATCATGCCCGACATCGAAAAGCGCTTGGAAGCCTTCGTCCGTATGGCTCATGGTATCGTTATTTTCCCAGGTGGCCCGGGCACAGCGGAAGAGCTACTGTACATTCTTGGCATCATGATGCACCCGGATAACGCCGATCAGCCAATGCCTATCGTATTAACAGGACCAAAAGAGAGTGAAGAGTACTTCCGCTCTATTGATGAGTTCATTCGCGACACACTTGGTGAGGAAGGGCAAAAGCACTACGAGATCATCATTGACGACCCGGCAGAAGTCGCTCGTATTATGAAACGCTCCATGGACTCGGTACGCCTTCACCGAAAAGAGAAAGGCGATGCGTACAGCTTTAACTGGTCATTGAAAATTGAGCCAAACTTCCAACTGCCATTCGAGCCTACTCATGAGTCGATGGAACAATTGGATTTAAGCCTAGATCAAGAACCGCAAGTTTTAGCGGCCAACTTGCGTCAAGCCTTCTCTGGCATAGTGGCAGGTAACGTAAAGGCTGAAGGCATTCGAGAAATAGAACGTAGAGGGCCTTTCACCATTCATGGCGACGCAGTCCTCATGAAAAAACTCGATAAGTTGCTAAAAGACTTTGTCGAACAGCACCGAATGAAATTACCTGGCGGTTCAGACTACGAACCGTGTTATCGAATCGCTCACCCGGAAATTGGTGGTCGATAGTCAGGCTAGCATTCGTTACACTAGGGGCATTACGCCCCTTTTTTATTGCTAAGTCATTATGTCTATTCATCTTGTTATCATTGATGCCCTAAACCTGATCCGCCGAGTGCACTCAGCACAACCAGATCCAACCGACATAGCAAGAACCATAACCACAACGCAAAGAACCCTCACTCGCATTCTGTCAGAGGCCAACCCGACACACATCATCGCAGTTTTTGATCACCACGAACAAGACAGAGGTTGGCGCGCTGAAATTCTCCCTGACTATAAGCAAAACCGAAAACCAATGCCTCAGCCACTACTGCAAGGGTTAGATGCGATTCAACAAGCGTGGTGGGAGCAAGGTATTGATTCATTGCTTTCTGAAGGCGATGAAGCAGATGATTTGGTTGCTACACTCGCAACGAAAGTGGCCAGCCATGGTGAAAAAGTCACCATCGTTTCCACAGACAAAGGTTACTGCCAGCTACTTTCCCCTACCCTACAAATCCGTGATTATTTCCAACACCGTTGGTTAGATGAACCATTTATCGAAAAAGAGTTCGGCGTAAAACCAAATCAACTAGCGGACTACTGGGGATTGACAGGGATAAGCTCTAGCCAAGTTCCGGGCGTACCTGGAATTGGCCCGAAAGCAGCGAAAGAGATTCTCACTCAGTTTGAGAGTATTGAAGCTGCCTACGCTAGTGAAGATCTCGTACCGAAATACCGTAAAAAATTGGATGAGCACATTGAGTCTGCTCGTTTATGTAAACGCGTCGCCGCTTTAAAGTGCGATATCGAACTAGGCTTTAACTTGCAAGATATTCGCTTTGTAGGGCCAAACAAAGCAGAGTAGTGCCCGATGGTAGTTTCACACCATGAAATCCGGCAGATATTAAAAAGCGCCATTTGAAGGCGCTTTTTCTATTCTAATCACTATTCCCAAAAGACTCGGGGGAATAAAGTTAGTAAGGTGAAATATTCGACAGACATTGGATATGAATCGTGATCTCTTCACGATCATGATACAAATGTTTAGCTTGTAGCTTGAACTTTACCTTATTATCAATGAGGAACTGCTTCAGATTTTCAAGGTCTTGCAGCACTTCGTCATAACGCCCTTTCATTGGCAGCTTAAGGTTAAAGATAGCCTCTTTTGCCCAACCTTTTAACAGCCACTGTCCCATCAGGTGAGCAACACGAGCTGGCTTTTCCACCATGTCACAAACAATCCATGTTACGTTCTTGCGGTCTGGTTCGAACTTAAAGCCATCCACCATATGGTGCTTGATCTGGCCAGTTTCCATCAAACTATCTGCCATCATGCCGTTATCAACGCAGTGAACGAACATTGAACGCTTCACTAATTGGTACGTCCAACCGCCTGGACATGCACCTAAATCCACACCCCACATACCTGGTGCCAAACGCTCATCCCACTCTTCACGTGGAATAAAGACATGAAATGCTTCTTCCAGTTTAAGTGTTGAACGACTTGGAGCGTCTGCTGGGAATTTAAGGCGAGGGATACCCATGAAGAACTGTGAGTTGTTGTCAGTGTAAGAGTAACCAACGTAACAGTGGCCAGGCTCAACAAAGCAAATGTGCAGTACTGGTTTTTTCGCGTTATCTTTGTTCAGCATTAAGCCTTTGCCGCGCAACGCTTGACGCATTGGGACGGTAAACTTACGGCAGAATTTCAGTAGCTCTTTCGCTTCATTTGTATCTGGCGTTTCAATTCTCAAATCACCACAACGAGGGAATGCTTCGATGTCTGCTAGTTCATTCAAAATTGGACTAATGCGGTCATCGCTTGGCAACGATTGAAACTCAGCTGCTACCGCAAACATTTGTCGAGCAAAAATTAAAGACTTAAAGTCTAAACCTCTCGCAAGTTTGTCGGCATCTCCATCTTGGTAACACTCGAAGACAACATAACCTGAGTTTCTCTTCACACGAGGGAAGCCATACACTTCCAACTGTGTCGCTTTGTCCTGAATTTCACCAGCACACTCTTTCTCAAAGCCAGAACGGCAATAGAGCATTAGTTGTTTCACTTGGAGACCTCTTTGATATTGAACGCAGCAAAAAAGAACAGACACCAACCAATCATGAACAGTAATCCTCCCACAGGAGTAATTGGCCCAAACCACTTAATGCCCGTCAGCGCCAGCGCGTAAAGACTGCCGCTAAAACAAAAGATGCCGATAATAAAGCAAATCGCCGCAATGAAAAAATATTTTTGTGCTTTTTGTCCCAAATTGAGCAGAAGCAGAATGGCACAAAACACAATCGCCAACGTGTGAATAAATTGATACAGAACTCCGGTCTCAAATACACCGAGCAAATAAGGGGCCAGTGTCGCTTTTAGCCCATGAGCAGCAAATGCTCCAAGAGCGACCGAAAGCAGCCCAGAAAAACCAGAGAATGAGAGTAACCACTTACTTTTCACTGTACACCTCTTTTATAAACGCCGCTAACTGCTCTATCACGAGTGCAATGTTACCCACTTCAGTATGACCTGAGATCTTGCGCGGTTTGAAGCTGTGGTCACCATCAGGTAAAAAGCTCACCGTTACTTGTGACGAAAGGACGAAATCATCGAATTCCTCACGCTTACCAAAGGTGTCTCGTTCCCCTTGCAGAATCAGCGTAGGTTTCTCAATGGTTGCTAAGTGCTCGCCTTTGTATTTCTCTGGCTTTCCCGGCGGGTGAAATGGAAACCCTAAACAGGCAATGCCCGCCACCAGCTCATTTTCAGCCAACAAGCTCGACATACGACCGCCCATTGACTTACCACCAATAACCACGGGAGAAGAAGTAAAGTGAGCGATCACTTCGCTGTATGCTTCGAGCAACTTTGGCGCTCGATCGGGCGGACGCTTTTTGCCATCTTCCGAACGTTTCACCATGTAAGGGAAATTAAAACGCACTACACGAATACCTTGCTCCACTAATCCTGTGGCGACCGCTGTCATGAAGTCATGCTCCATCCCCGCACCTGCGCCGTGAGCAAAAATAAACAGCGGTCCGTTTTCAGGTCCCTCAGCTATCCAGTGATTCATCCAATACTTCCTCTTGTTCTTTTCTCGCGGTTGCTAACATCCAATCTCTAAACGTTGCGATTCGGCCCATATCTGCCTGCTGTTCATGACACACCACATAGAATGCATTCTTAGATATCAACACCTCGTCGAATGGTGCAATGAGTCGCCCGGCTTCCATTTCAGGTTTGGCGAGTACGTTGTTACCGAGCGCGACCCCCTGACCGTGCGCAGCAGCCTGTAGCACCATCGTTGAGTGACTAAAAATAGGACCGTGGTTTACGTTGATGCCTTCAATGTTGTAATGACGAGCAAACTGCTTCCAGTCTTTACGCGAAGTATCGTGTAACAAAGTATGTAATTTGAGGTCACTTAAAGATTCTAATGGTTTGTTACCCAAAAGTAATGAAGGTGAACAAAGTGGGATCAAAAACTCTTGGTACAATTTATCTGCTCGCAAACCTGGCCAGTTCCCACGGCCATAGTAGATCGCCACATCAACATCATCAGTCAGTGAGCCTTCATCCATATCTACGGCTTTAATACGAACATCGATATCGGGCTCTTGAGCATTAAAATCGGCCAAACGAGGTACAAGCCATTGGATAGCAAAACTCGGCGGTAGGCTAATCGTCAATGCCCCTTTTTCGCTACGTTCCAACACCTTATCTGTCGCTTCCGCAATCGAGGTGAAAATATCTTTGATATCGAGAAAGTAACTTTGGCCTTCTTCTGTTAACAACAAAGAACGATTACGTCGACGGAAGAGCTTCAATGATAAGAACTCTTCAAGCGCTTTAATCTGGTGACTGACCGCGGCTTGAGTAACAAATAACTCTTCTGCTGCTCGTGTAAAACTGAGATGACGAGCAGCCGCTTCGAAGACTCGAAGCGAATTTAATGGAGGCAATCTGCGAGACATATGGGACCTCTAATAGGATTAGTTTTTTTAATCTGAAACATTATAAAATGTCCGTTGTCGAACAGCCAGATAAATTCTATATTTCACCCCGCAACACGGGCCTGAACGGCTTGATTTCTTTGGAAATCAATTGGCTTCGTTGTTGCGATGTTGTGTTTGCAAACTCGTATTTCGAGTTAGGTAGATTTCTACCATAATGTTTTGTCCACACTCCCTGTGACAAAACATATACTTCCTGTATTTATTTTTGACCTGTCTGTCAAATTTGTTACACCGCCTAAATTAGGCGGTGTTTTTTTATCTATCAAAAATCTCATCCGCATATCTGGCAGCAATATCACTTTATTACTCTTCTTTCGGATTAATTATCGTTATATCAACACAAAGTGTATGGCTTTGCGATAAGCCTCAACATTATGCTAAGTAATGGTTGTCTGTAACGCGATCAAAAACAAAAAAGGCGCAAATTGATGTCTCAATTTGCGCCTTTTAACGTATTTTATCAGTCAGCTATGGACGGTAAACTTTTACGTTGCTGAAGCCTTGCTCTTGCAAGTAAAGCGCTTGCAGACGGCTCATCACACCGCGGTCACAGTAAAGTAAGTATGTCTTAGACTGGTCTAAGTCACCAAACTGTGTACCCAGCTTGTAGAAAGGGATATGTTTCACATCCACACCTTCGATTTCAAGTGGGTTATCGTCTTCCTCTTCAGGACTACGAATATCTAGCACAACCGCGTGCTCTTCTACCGCTTGAACTTGCTCTACTTCTGGTGCGGCTTGCTCAGACTCTTTCGCGATATCACGAATGTCCATCATGCGAGCTTCTTGAACCACTTGCTCAAGGATACTAAAGTCGAATTTCTCTTCTTCAGCTTCTAGCTTGCCTTTCACCGCTTTCACGGTTGGCTTCTTAGAGATAACACCACAGTATTCTGGCATTGTCTTGGCGAAATCTTCTGTGCCGATTTCACGTGCTAGATTGATGATGTCTTCTTTATCCCAGTTGATAAGTGGACGCAGAATCAGCGTGTCAGTTACGTTATCGATGTGGCGTAGATTGGTTAGCGTTTGGCTCGATACTTGACCTAGTGCTTCACCTGTTACCAATGCTTCGATCTTCATCTTCTGAGCGATCATGCCTGCTGCACGCATAAACATACGCTTCAAGATCACGCCCATTTGGCCGTCATCGACTTTCTCTAGGATTTCCGCAACCACAGGCTCGAAATCAACTGAGATAAAACGTACTTTTGCTGAAGAACCGTATTTGTTCCATAGGTAGTGAGAAACCTGCTTAACGCCGATTTCGTGTGCTGGACCACCTAAGTTAAAGAAGCAGTAATGTACTTTTGAACCACGCTTGATATGAAGATAGCTTGAAACACCAGAATCGAAACCACCCGAGATCAGGCTTAACACGTCTTCTTGCGTACCCAGAGGGAAACCACCTAGGCCTTTATGACGAGACAATACTTGGTTTAGCTTGTCGTTCGAGACTTCTACCTTGATCGTCACGTCTGGGTTTCGTAGCTTAACACTAGCGCTTTCAATCGCTTGATTTAAACCACCGCCTACATAACGCTCTAGTTCAATGGAGGTAAAGTCATGCTTGCCACGACGCTTCGCACGTACAACAAAGGTTTTATTTTCGAGTGCAGCACGGTTGAGTTCTAGCACTTGCTCGAAGATATCGTGCAAGTCTTTAAATTCAGTTTGCTTCACTTCCAGTACGTGGTGAATGCCTGGTGTATGAGTCAAAACCTCAAGAACTTCAGCGTGGAATTCGTTACTCTCAGAGGTCACTTCAATGTGATCACGACGGTTAAATACCGCGACAGACTCCGTGCGGCTCTTAATGATGTTACGAATGTTGCACTCTAAAATCTTTGTGAAGCGCTTACGCACAGATTCACTTTTTACAAAAATTTCTGGATGGGGCTTTACAATAAATTTCATAGTCTAATTCGCAGGTTAGTTTCGCAATCAACAAAGAGTGACACTCAACTTCAATACTTCATACGCAGTAAAACCGCGTTTCAGTCACAAAAAGTAGTCTGAGCTCACTTTTAAGGCGCAAGATTATACACCCAAGCGGATTGGAAAAACAAAAAAAGCGAGCAATCTGCTCGCTTTCTTATCTCTTTACTGACTTAAAACTAAAGCCTAGTTATTGAATTACCGGCACTTCTTCACTGTAGAGAGGCTCGCCTTGCATAATGCTGATTTCAACCCGTCGGTTAAGCGCGCGATTTTCATCAGAATCATTCGGTAACAAGGGTTCCGTATCCGCCATGCCTCGTACTCTTAAACGTTGATGAGAGAAGCCTCTCACTTTCTCCATCTCTTGCGCGACTGATACTGCGCGCTGAGAAGAGAGATCCCAGTTAGAACGATAAAGTTCCGAGTCTAGCGGTCGATTGTCTGTATGGCCAGATACTCGAACAATGCCTGGCACGTCTTTTACTAGCTCTGCAATCTGACGAACTAAAGGACGAAACTTAGGCTGCAAGAAGGCCGATCCTTCAGGGAATGCACCTTTTTCACGCATACGTATAACAATCTGCTGACCGAGGTTTTCAACTTCAATGGCGCCTTGCTCAATCTCTCGCTCTAAGGCTTTCTTGATGCTTTCCATCAAGGTTTCCATCTCTTGCGACATCTCTTTAGATTGCTGTTGTTGCATGTCCGCTTCGGCAGACTCATTGTTTTGAGTTGACGTTTCTGGCGATTGCCCACCCGTTAACTTGCCTTCATCACGTTTTGTGCCACCAGCTCGCTCAGACTCCCCTTCATGAAATTCGAGCGTCTGCTGAGTGATGTCCATGGTTTGCTGCATGATGACATCAATCGGAGTTGGTTCCGGCCGACCCGGTCGAAACTCTTGGGCAATAATGCTAGTACCTTTGGGAATGTCTTTCACTTCAAGCTGATTTTGCACACCGAAGGCAAATTTCATTGATCCTGCAATTTGTTTGAACTTCAGTACATCCATCTCAGAAAACGAGAGCAGAAGAACAAAGAAACACATCAGTAGCGACATCAAATCTGCAAATGTCCCCATCCATAACGGGAGGCCAGGTGGCGGACAATCGCATTTGTTATCTTCATCATCCATCACGACTCTCCAAGTTACTCGTCAATCTCAAGGGCACGTTTACCTTCATTGAGGTAGTTCTTCAAGTAACTATCGATCACTCGCGGGTTTTGGCCATCTTGAATCGCTAATACGCCATCCATGATCAAACGGCGATTTAGCGTTTCTTGGTCACGACGAAGAGAAAGCTTATCCGCAATAGGGAAAAACACCATATTGGACAGGATCGCGCCATACAATGTGGTCAAGAGTGCAACGGCCATTGCTGGTCCAATCGCTTTAGGATCATCCATGTTTGAAAGCATCGCAACAAGACCAACCAAGGTGCCAATCATTCCCATCGCAGGAGCAACGTCGCCAAAGGCGCGAAATACACCAGTACCTTGCGTATGTCGTTCATCTGTAAGCGCGATGTCTTTTTTGAGTGCCGCTCTCACAACGTCGGCATCATGGCCATCAACCAGTAGATCAATGCCTTTCTGCATGAATGTG
This sequence comes from Vibrio sp. Vb0598, assembly GCF_033338935.1. NCBI lineage: Bacteria > Pseudomonadati > Pseudomonadota > Gammaproteobacteria > Vibrionales > Vibrionaceae > Vibrio > Vibrio sp. Vb0598. Next base: position 42,257 of record NZ_JAWOTP010000020.1, read on the forward strand.
TTGTTTATTTCCATCTCTTCAAGAGCAAGAAAACCACCTTTACGCGCCGCATCGGCCATTTCCACAATTTTTGCGATCAGGTCTTCGGGTTCATCCGCTTTAAACATGAAGGCTTTGCCAGCAATCTTTGTCGCACCAAAAAACTGTCCCATTGTGAACTTCATCAACACGACGAATATTGAGCCACCAACGACAATAAGGATCGACGTGACATCGACAAACATGCCGATGCTGCCACCAAGCACCATCGCCATAATGACGAATGCAAAACCACCAATCAAACCTAATAGGGTTGCTAAATCCACAAAGCACTCCTCACGCTATACTCAAATACTGCCATTGGGCGGATTATTACCTGTATCGACAACTCGCGCAGAATTTTTAGAAAAATCTTAGCTAATGGATCACAAATTACACCTAACAACCTCAACCAAAATATGGGGTTTCACCGCTTAGACTCGTTGAACGCTAATTTTGTGACAATTATATAAGGTTAAATTTGACCAAGTTACTAGGCTAAGGTAACTTTCGTGCATCTTACCCGAGGCTTGATTAAGGCAGAAAAAAGATGGCGGTCAAGAAACCAGAAAACATGACCTTTGAAGCAACCATTGAAGAGCTTGATAGCTTGGTTGATCAATTAGAAAATGGCGATCTTGCTCTAGATGATGCCCTGCGTAAGTTTGAACGAGGCATTGCCTTAGCTCGTGCAGGCCAAACTAAATTAAGCGACGCCGAACAGCGCGTGAGCATTCTTCTTAATGAAGATGATGAAGCACCACTGAGTGACTTCAAACCAGATTCAGAATAACAATCAGTAGTGAGCAATGTGATGCAACAGACATTGACGTCTTTTCAACAAAGAAACAATCAGCAATTGAATTTGTGGCTCGATCAGCTTCCATATCAAGAGCAGCCATTGATTCAAGCAATGAAATACGGCCTTTTGCTAGGTGGAAAACGCGTTCGCCCTTTTCTTGTTTACATCACAGGTCAAATGCTCGGCTGTAAACCTGAAGACTTAGACACCCCCGCCGCTGCTATCGAATGTATACATGCCTACTCACTCATTCATGATGATCTGCCAGCCATGGACGATGATGAACTGCGTCGAGGTCAACCAACTTGTCATATTAAGTTTGATGAAGCAACCGCAATACTGACAGGTGACGCACTACAAACTCTTGCCTTCACTATTATTGCTGATGGTCAATTAAGCCCGGCGGCTGAAGCTCAACGCATCAACATGATCAAAGCCTTAGCGCATTCCTCTGGTGCCAGCGGCATGTGTGTAGGGCAAGCCTTAGATTTAGGCGCGGAAAATCGCCAAGTTTCTCTTGAAGAAATGGAAGAGATACACCGTAAAAAAACCGGAGCTCTGATTGATTGTGCGGTAAAATTAGGTGCATTAGCTGCTGGTGAGAAAGGTATCGAGGTTCTACCTCACTTGGAGCGCTACTCAAAAGCAATTGGTTTGGCGTTTCAGGTTCAAGACGATATTCTTGATATCATCAGTGACACAGAAACACTGGGTAAGCCTCAAGGTTCCGACCAAGGTCTGAATAAGAGCACTTATCCTTCCCTGCTGGGTTTAGAGGGAGCCATAGAGAAAGCTCACACTCTGTTACAGGAAGCACTTCAAGCATTGGAAGCTATCCCATACAATACTCAGTTACTCGAAGAGTTCGCCCGATATGTCATCGAGCGCAAAAATTAACACTATAAGCGCGCATTTATATGACTCTTGATATTTCAAAGTACCCAACACTGGCGTTAGCAAATACACCGGAAGAATTACGTCTTCTTCCGAAAGAAACATTACCAAATCTGTGTGATGAACTGCGAACGTATCTGCTAAATTCAGTGAGCCAATCTAGCGGACACTTAGCGTCTGGCTTAGGCACCGTAGAGCTAACTGTCGCTCTGCATTATGTTTACAACACCCCTATCGACAAATTGATTTGGGATGTTGGTCATCAGGCTTACCCGCACAAAATCCTCACCGGACGTCGCGATAAAATGCCAACAATTCGCCAAAAGGATGGTCTACACCCTTTCCCCTGGCGTGAAGAAAGTGAATATGACACCTTATCTGTCGGCCACTCTTCAACATCGATTAGTGCAGGTCTTGGCATGGCCATCAGCGCACAAAAAGAAGGTAAAGGCCGTAAAATTGTCAGTGTGATTGGCGATGGCGCAATTACAGCAGGCATGGCATTCGAAGCTATGAACCACGCTGGCGACGTTCATCCTGATATGTTGGTGATTTTGAACGACAACGAAATGTCGATTTCAGAAAACGTCGGCGCCCTGAATAACCACCTTGCGAAGGTACTTTCTGGTAGCTTGTACACTTCTATCCGTGAAGGCGGCAAGAAAGTGCTGTCTGGTGTTCCACCTATTAAAGAGTTGGTTCGCCGTACGGAAGAGCACCTAAAAGGCATGGTAGTGCCTGGTACTCTGTTCGAAGAGTTCGGCTTTAATTACATTGGCCCGATTGATGGGCACGACGTCAATGAACTCGTCAAAACGCTGAAAAATATGCGTGAGCTCAAAGGTCCTCAATTCCTACACATCATGACCAAGAAAGGCAAAGGTTATGAGCCTGCCGAGAAAGATCCTATCGGCTACCATGGTGTTCCTAAATTCGATCCAACGCATAATTGTCTGCCGAAGAGCAGTGGCGGTAAGCCAACTTACTCAAAGATCTTCGGTGACTTTTTATGTGACATGGCGGCCCAAGATCCTAAACTAATGGCAATTACGCCAGCAATGCGCGAAGGATCAGGTATGGTGCGTTTCTCAAAAGAGTACCCAGACCAATACTTTGATGTGGCGATTGCTGAGCAGCACGCAGTGACACTGGCAACAGGCATGGCAATTGCGGGCGATCATCCAATCGTTGCTATCTATTCGACTTTCTTGCAACGTGGTTATGACCAATTGATCCACGACATCGCGATCATGGACTTACCAGTGATGTTTGCGATCGACCGCGCAGGTCTCGTTGGCGCAGATGGTCAAACTCACCAAGGTGCGTTCGATTTGAGCTTTATGCGCTGTATTCCGAACATGGTGATCATGGCGCCAAGCGACGAAAACGAGTGCCGACAAATGCTTTACACTGGCCATAAGCATTCTGGCCCGAGTGCGGTTCGATACCCTCGTGGTAGCGGAATGGGCGTAGAAATCGAAACTGAGTTTACGGCTTTAGAAATCGGTAAAGGACGCATGGTTCGCCAAGGTGAAAAAGTTGCTATTCTGAACTTTGGTACTTTCTTGGGTAACGCGCTAGAAGCGGCAGAATACCTTAACGCCACTGTTGCTGATATGCGCTTTGTGAAGCCGCTCGATGAGGCATTGATTCGTCAACTAGCCGCAGATCATGACGTGCTCGTGACGTTAGAAGAAAATGTTATCGCGGGTGGTGCTGGTGCTGGTGTCGTTGAGTTCATGATGAAAGATAAAATCATTAAACCTGTGTTGAACCTAGGTTTACCAGATGAGTTTATTCATCAGGGAACACAAGATGAACTGCATGAAGAGCTTGGTCTCGATGCAAAAGGACTTGAAAAATCCATCTTGGATTATTTAGCAAAATAGAATTAAAAAGGGATGCTCATAGCATCCCTTTTTTTTACGGTCAACGTTTAATTCATCCAGCCCGCATATTTTGCGACTAGAAACAGGGCAACACCGGCCATAACTCCCGCCACGATATCATCAACCATAATACCCAGCCCACCGTGAACTCGCTTATCTAGCCACCCAATTGGCCAAGGTTTTACCATATCGAAAAAACGAAACAAGATGAAGCCAGTGATCAACCACTTCCATTCAGTGAGTGGAATATTCAGTGCAGGTACAATGCTCATCGTAATCCAAAAGCCCGCAAACTCATCCCATACGATTGAACCATGATCATGTACTTTCATGTCTGCAGAGGTCACTTGGCATATTTGAATGCCGATCACACACGAAATCAGAACAACAATGACATACGCCGTAAATGGTAATTGTGCCAACAACAAAAATAAAGGCACGGCCGCCAGTGTGCCCATTGTTCCAGGGATAAACGGGGATAATCCACTGCCAAAACCCGTCGCCAATAGATGCCACGGGTTCTTTAATGAAATCAGAGAAAGAGGGTTGGTCATATCCTTAAACCTATACTGCTAGTTTGGTTTCAATCGTCATGCCTGCGAGTTACTCAATAGTAACAGGCTCTTGGCTAGAGCTTAGCTCAGATCATTTAAAGTGGTCGAAGCCACTTAAGTCCCAATCAAGTGGTTGATTGTTATCATGCAGCTCGAAGGTTCCATTTGGTCGGATTTGACCAATACATGTGACCTTACAGCCAGTATGAGATAAAGCGCTTTGTAACGAGCCTCGATTTTGCTCCGGCACGGTAAAACACAACTCGTATTCTTCGCCACTTGCTAAAGCATACTGCTGCGCGCTGATCTTATCATCTAAAAACTGGACTAATTCTGAAGAGATCGGTAGCTGAGAGACATCAATACTCACCCCAACCTGAGATCGCTGTAAAATGTGCTTAATATCAGAGATTAAACCATCTGAAATATCTATCGCCGACGAGGCTAAGCCAACAAGAGCTTGTCCAGCAAGCACACGCGGAGAACTAAGGTAATGAGCTCGCTCTAGTGCTTCCGCGCCGGCTCTGCTGCGCAGAGAGTCATCTAGAATCACATCCAAGCCAGCTTTTGCATCGCCAAGGTTTCCCGTTACATATACCCAATCCCCAGGCTTGGCTCCGGATCGCGTGAGCGCTTTGTCTTCAGGTACAAAACCTTGCACCGTGAGTGTCAGACACAATGGCCCTTTGGTGGTATCACCGCCTATTAACTGAATACCATAGTAATCAGCCAGTTCGAAAAATTCATCACAGAAAGGAGCAAGCCATTCTTCATCTGGCTCAGGCATCGTTAATGCAAAGCTCACCCACGCAGGCGTTGCGCCCATCGCCGCCAAATCACTGATGTTAGAAGCCAATGCTTTGTGTGCGACCCATGCTGGGTTCGCGTCGGCTAAGAAATGCGTTCCAGCTACCAATGTATCCGTGCTAATCGCAATCTGAACATTAGCTGGCGCTTTGACCAAAGCACAATCATCACCAGCGGCTAGATGGACATCTTTACGTTGGCTCTGACGACCGACGAAGTACTTGTCTATCAGATTAAATTCACCAGACATAATTCACTTACTTTTTGATGTAAAAGCTTTTGATACAAAAAAGGTCAGCATGTGCTGACCTTTTCATTGAAGAAATCGTTATTTCTTACGAATGTGAGGTGCTGCTTTATCAAGTACACCATTCACAAACTTGTGGCTATCTTCTGCTGCGAAAACTTTTGCAAGTTCAATCGCTTCATTGATAACAACTTTGTAAGGAACATCTTCGCGACGAGTCATCTCGTACATAGCAAGGCGAAGAAGAGCAAGTTCCATCATATCTAAATCCTGCATAGGACGAGAGATGTATGGACGAATTTTGCTATCTAGCTCAGCGTGGCTAAGTACAACACCGCTTAATAGTTCACGGAAGTAAGCTACGTCTGTCTCTGGAGCAGCAAGCGCTGGCTCAGATGCATGAAGTTCTTCTTCATCGTATTTGTCGCCAGACAAAAACTGTTCTTCAATCTTGGCAACATTCTCTTTAGTAATTTGCCATGAGTAGATCGCCTGTAGAGCGAATTGACGTGCGTTACGACGTGCGGCTGGTTTCACACTGGCCCCCATTAGGAATCAATTTCAGATAGTACATTAATCATTTCAAGTGCGCTTAGTGCAGCCTCTGCACCTTTATTACCAGCCTTGGTTCCTGCGCGTTCAATCGCTTGATCGATCGTATCAACAGTCAAAACACCAAATGCTACTGGAATGCTGAATTCCATAGACACTTGTGCTAGACCTTTGTTCATTTCACTACAAACATAGTCAAAGTGAGGCGTTCCACCGCGAATAACAGACCCTAGAGAAACAATAGCGTCGAATTTGCCAGTTTTAGCAACACGCTGAGCTACTAGAGGTAGTTCTACGGCACCTGGACAACGCACAACCGTGATGTTGTCTTCGCTTACTTGTCCGTGACGCTTTAGTGTATCGATCGCACCAGAAAGTAGGCTTTCGTTAATAAAACTGTTGAAACGAGAAATAACGATAGCAATTTTTGCATTTGGCGCTGGGAAGCCACCCTCGATCACTTTCATAAGCTTTCCTTTAACTCTATTTATAAGTGAAATATGTTCATCAAGTGAGAATCGCCGGATTCTAGCACAAATTTGTGAGCAATATCTAATGGAAATTGGAGGCAAATCACCGGTTCCTAGCCATTGACGAGTTAAGCACGTCAAAGACTAGGAACTTATTGTTCGGTTGTTACTCGCAGACGTACTCAACAACGTTCAGACCAAAACCACCTAACGCGTGGTACTTTTTGTTGGTCGATGACAGAAGACGCATATCATGTACACCGAGATCCGCAAGAATCTGTGAACCAACGCCAACACGGCGAGACGTGCCTTGTTTTTTAGCAAGCGTTGGTGCTTCACCTTTGTCTTGCGCTTCGAACATCTTCACGCGATGAATAAGTAGATCAGTCGATTCTTCATGGCCAAGAACAACCAACACACCGCCCTCTTCACCAATGCGTTTCATTGCCTTATCTAGTGTCCAGCTGCGCTCTGCATTACGATCGCTACGTAGTAAGTCGGTAAAAACGTCTTGAAGATGAACGCGAACCAGTGGCGCTTTTTCTTTCAAATCGCCCTTGCACATTGCGTAGTGCACTTGGTTATCAATGGTGTCTTTGTACGTGACTAACGTGAACTCGCCAAACTCTGTCGGTAACTTACACTCTGCCACACGTTCAATCGTTGTCTCAGTGTTATTGCGGTACTCAATTAGGTCGGCAATAGTGCCCAATTTAATACCGTGCTTCTCTGCAAAGATCTCTAGATCTGGGCGACGAGCCATGGTGCCGTCGTCATTTAAGATCTCAACAATCACCGATGCTGGCTCTAAACCAGCAAGACGAGCCAAATCACAGCCAGCTTCAGTGTGACCTGCGCGAGTCAGTACACCGCCGTCTTGAGCTGCGAGAGGGAAGATGTGACCAGGCTGCACCAAATCCGCAGCTTTAGCGTTTGGCGCGACTGCTGCTTGAACGGTACGTGCGCGATCTGCGGCTGAAATACCAGTCGTTACCCCTTCTGCTGCCTCAATCGAAACAGTAAAGTTGGTGGTGTATTGCGCATTATTGTCTTGCACCATTGGTGGCAGACCTAGACTTTCGCAACGATCTTTGGTCATGGTTAAACAAATCAGGCCACGGCCATAGGTTGCCATAAAGTTGATGGCTTCCGGCGTAATATGCTCGGCAGCCATGATCAAGTCACCTTCATTCTCGCGGTCTTCATCATCCATTAGGATGACCATTTTGCCTGCGCGAATATCATCAATAATTTCTTGTGGCGTACTGATTGGCATAGTCTGTTATCCCGTTATTCTAAATTTGTTATTGCGACAGCAATGAAAAATTACGTTGCAGTGAATGCTAGTTAGGTCAATAGTTTGAGCTTTGCATTAAGCAAGTCAATGAATCTCGCGGTGTTCTGTGAGTCTGCTCTTTATCGCATGCCTCACGCAGCCACTCCCAAGACTTATGCAAAACCGTTTTGCTGTAAAAAGTCCATCGTGATACGAGACTCGGCCTTATCTTCTTGTTGTCCTTGCAGTAAACGCTCCATATAACGCGCAAGTACATCAACTTCTAAGTTGACTTTGCGCCCCACTTGAAACTGGTCAATCGTAGTTTCTTCACTCGTATGAGGAACGATCGTCAGCTTAAAAGCATTCTTACGTAAGTCGTTGACGGTTAGGCTAATACCATCAACAGTAATCGAGCCTTTCTCTGCAACGTACTTGCTAATTTCAGCAGGCATTGCAACCCAAAACTCTATCGCACGGCCAACTGAATTGCGTTCGACAATTTCACCAACCCCATCGACATGGCCAGAAACGATATGTCCACCCAATCGCGTTGTTGGCAACATGGCTTTTTCTAGATTCACCTTATCGCCTACTTGGTATTCAGCAAACCCAGTTTTCTTCAAGGTTTCTAATGACAGATCAGCACTGTAATAGTGGCTTCCGAAGTCAACTACCGTTAAGCAAACACCATTGGTCGCAATGCTATCGCCTAACTTAACGTCTGACATATCAAGCGTACCCGTTTCAACCGTGACGGTGATGTCTTCGCCTTTCGGCGTAATCGCAGCTAACTTGCCAACTGCTTCTACTATTCCTGTAAACATACTATTTCTTATCTAATTTCATTACGTTTTATGGTGGCGGTGATGCGAATGTCTACCCCAACCATACGAACGTCTGTAATGTTTAAATCTATGACGTCAGCCATAGCGCTTAACCCTAAAGCACCGATAAGCCCCCGACCATCGCTGCCCATGAGTTTTGGCGCAAGGTAAACAATGAGCTCATCTACAAGATTAGCCTTTATCATCGCACTCGCTAGCGTAGCTCCAGCTTCAACCCATAAGTGATTGATATGGTGCTCATCAGAGATACGTTTTAATGTCGTTGATAAGTCAATTTGGTCAGCGCTGTCCAATAGAGGGATACAGTCTCCATCAGAGCGAACAATAACTCGCTCTCCATCGGTATGGAACAGCTTGAGCGCATCAGTTAAATGGTTCTGACGATCTAAGATTACACGTACTGGTTGACGAAGCTCTTCTTGTAAATACTGCGCTTGAACACTATTAGGTAAGTCATCCCAGCGCACGTTGAGTGATGCATTATCATCAATCACCGTTTTGCTAGTAGAAAGAATGCCACCACTCATTGCTCGATAACGCTGCACATCTTGGCGGGCCGCTGGGGAGGTGATCCATTGGCTCTGACCATTATTGAGTGCGCTTTGCCCATCCAAACTGGCTGCCATTTTTAATTGAACAAACGGCATGCCTGTACGCATGTACTTTATAAAACCAGGGTTAAGGGCAAAGGCATCTTGCTCTAACAAGCCGATTTGTACTTCAATTCCGGCATCACGTAACATCTGGATGCCGCGACCTGCAACTTTCGGGTTTGGGTCTACCATGGCGCAAACCACACGTGCCACTTTGGCTTTAATCAGCCCTTCGGCACATGGCGGTGTACGGCCGTAATGAGAGCAAGGTTCTAGCGTCACATAAGCGGTTGCACCAACTGCTTTTTCACCCGCCATGCGCATCGCGTGCACTTCGGCATGCGGCTCACCAGCACGATGGTGATAGCCTTCACCGACAATTTCTTCATCACGAACGATGACACACCCTACATTTGGATTAGGGGCGGTGGTATAAATGCCACGTTTCGCTAACTTAATAGCTCGTGACATCATGGCGAAATCTAAATCAGAAAACGCTCTTTCAGGAGTGTGTTGAGTCATGAGCTACTCAGTCTTCTAGGCGGGCAATCTCTTCGCCAAACTCGCGAATATCTTCAAAGCTGCGGTAAACGGAAGCGAAACGAATGTAAGCCACCTTATCGAGCTCTTTGAGCTGGTCCATGACTAAATTACCAATCATTTCACTCGGAACCTCTCGCTCACCCGTCGCACGCAGTTGTGATTTGATCATACTGATCGCTAACTCTATAGAATCGGCACTCACTGGGCGTTTCTCTAAAGCGCGTTGAATACCGCCAACCATTTTATCTTCATCAAATGGTTCACGGTTGCCATTCGATTTGATCACTTTAGGCATCACTAACTCTGCGCTTTCAAACGTAGTGAAACGCTCGCTACACGCCAAGCACTGACGGCGACGTCGAACTTGATGGCCATCAGCCACTAAGCGGGAATCAATAACTTTGGTATCGTTCTCGGAACAAAAAGGACAATGCATATCACCTCCATATCTATACCAAAATAACCTCATGAGCAATCACGGATAACCACGCGTTCATGGTTATACGGACTCTATTAAAGCTATTTGGGTATAACGCTTTCAAACCGAAATAAAAGCTCATGTAGTGTAGCGGAATTGGTATGTTAGACAAAACAAAAAGGGGCGCAAAGGCCCCTTTTTCACTCAAGATCTCGTCGAATGTGTTAACTGCGTGCTAAGTAGTTCGCTTTACCAACCCACTTGTAGCTAGTTAGCTCTTCTAAGCCCATCGGACCGCGTGCATGTAGCTTTTGCGTAGATACTGCGACTTCTGCGCCAAGGCCAAATTGCGCACCGTCTGTAAAGCGCGTTGAAGCATTCACATAAACCGCCGCCGAACCGACAGAATTGATGAACAGTTCTGAGTTTTCCAAACTATTGGTCATGATCGCATCTGAGTGGCTCGCGTTATGGACACGCATATGATCAATGGCATCTTTCACATCAGACACAACTTTTACACCAAGAGTGTAGCTCAACCATTCCGTATCAAAGTCACCTTCAACAGCATCGCGAATTTGTGTTGCTTGAGGCATCAGTGCTTTTGCCTTAGGCTCTATCACGAAGGTCACTTTATCGTTCATGCGCTCTACGATCATTGGTAGGAATTGCGCTGCAATTTTTTCATGCACGAGCAGCGTATCTAATGAGTTACACGCAGATGGACGTTGAACTTTAGAGTTCTCAACCACATTCAGGGATTTCTCTAGATCAGCGGATTCGTCGACAAAGATATGGCTGATACCAAAGCCACCAATAATCACCGGAATCGTGCTGTTTTCTTTACACATTTTGTGTAGGCCAGCACCACCGCGTGGAATGATCATGTCGACGTAATCGTCCAACTTAAGCAATTGAGAAACAAGCTCACGATCTGGTTTTTCAATGTACTGCACAGAAGCGGCTGGAAGGTTCGCCTTTGCGAGCGCAGACTGAATAACCTTCACTAATTCCATATTCGAGAAAAATGTCTCTTTGCCACCACGTAAAATACTTGCGTTGCCGGTTTTCAAGCACAACGCTGCAATATCAATGGTTACGTTTGGACGCGCTTCATAAATTACGCCCACGACACCAAGCGGCACACGACGACGAGACAGTGACATCCCATTTTCCAGTACCTTACTGTCTATTTCGCTGCCTACAGGATCGTTCAAGCTAATGACGTTGCGAACATCATTCGCAATTGCAGTCAATCGTTCTTCATTAAGCAAAAGGCGATCGAGCAGCGCATCGGTTAAACCCGCTTCACGGCCAAGTTCGATGTCTTTAGCGTTTGCCGCCAAAATAGCAGCAGAGTTTGCTTCTAGCTCATCAGCGATGATGGCTAATGCTTGGTTCTTTTGCGCAGTTGACGCTGTCGCTAATTCGAAAGCTGCATCTTTAGCAGCTTTACCCATATTCGTTAAATCCACTTTGCTTCCCTCTAATTCTATTCCTGAATGACGACCAAATCATCGCGGTGAATCACCTCAGAGCCATAATCATGACCCAAAATAGAGATGATATCTTTACTGTGCTTACCCGTAATTTTAGTTAGGTCATCACTTGAGTAGGCGCTGATGCCACGAGCCACCAACTTACCGTGAGCGTTTGTTACACGCGCCACTTCGCCTCGTGCGAAGTCACCACTAACTTTGATGACCCCTTTAGCAAGTAGGCTACTGCCCTTGCCGACCACAGCATTGACTGCACCATCATCAATAATGATGTCGCCCGATGCCGCAGGTCCCGCTAGAATCCAGCGTTTACGGTTCTCTAAGGCTTCAGCGCAAGGTAGGAAGCGCGTGCCCTGAGGTTCAGCACTTAAAGAGTCAAAGATAACATTCGGCGCACTACCAGCAGCAATAATAACCTCTATACCTGCGCGGCGAGCGATGTCTGCGGCTTGCAGCTTCGTTGCCATACCACCAGTACCCAATGTTGTACCGCTTCCACCTGCGATTTTACGCAGCGTATCGTCGATGGTTTTTACTTCCTTGATAAGCTCTGCGTTCGGATCTCTACGAGGGTCAGCAGTAAACAGACCTTTTTGGTCCGTTAAAAGCAAGAGCTTATCTGCACCACATAAAATGCCTACCAAAGCGGAAAGGTTGTCGTTATCGCCAACTTTAATCTCGCTAGTCGCAACGGCATCATTTTCGTTTACGATAGGAACAATATCGTTCGCAACGAGCGCATTAATAGTGTCGCGCGCGTTAAGGAATCGCTCACGATCTTCTAAATCGGCACGGGTTAGTAGCATTTGGCCGATCTTGATACCATAAATACCAAACAAAGACTCCCATGTTTGAATCAAGCGACTCTGCCCCACCGCGGCAAGTAACTGCTTACTCGCCATCTCGTTGGGCAATGCGGGGTAACCAAGATGCTCACGGCCTGCTGCAATCGCACCAGACGAAACCATTACGATTGAATGGCCTTGTTTTTTAAGCTCAGCACACTGGCGTGCTAACTCAACCATGTGTGCACGGTCGAGTGCCAGAGTGCCGCCTGTCAGCACACTTGTACCCAGTTTCACAACGACAGTTTGTGGTTGTGAAACAACTGCATTTTGTTGATTCGTTGTCATGATGTCTTCTGAAGTGAAAAACAAATAAAGAGAGGATGTTTTAACAATCAAATAGGGAATTAACAAGAGAAAAGGTGCGTTTTCGCACCTTTTTGTTTGGTATTAAATGAAAACAACCAAATTAAGCGAAATCGAAAGACTCCGTGTGATATTCGACTTCTAATTTGAAGTGTTCTTCTAAAGTATCAACCAGCTTTTGATGGAATGTGCTCTGCGTGAGATACACTTCCTCTACTACTTTTTTGGGAAGGGCTTCAGATACCCATTGCCCTTCTTTGTTGTACTTGCCAATATGATATTTAGCAGTAAAGCCTCCCTCGATGGATTCCAAATCCATCCACCAGCCCCAAAATTCACGCTTCTCAGGCGATTTTTTGTCGTCTACACATACAGATAAACAATCAAAATAATAGCGCCCTTCTTGCGATTGTGGTTCGCGCAGGTAAGGCCCTATCGCCTTCAACTTTGACATCAAGCGAAAGTGAGTCGGGCCCTGAGTCGTCTCTGACATATGAATCTCCGTTTTCATAGTTAAAAGTAAACACCCAAGAATGATTATTATTTTTAATTATCATGAGCTTATTTTTTGCTCAGATATATCACTCTTAACTAATTTAGGAGAATTGTCACCCTAATAATTCATCTTCTAGCCACTTTATGGCTAAATCGAGGGATTGCTCATATCCTTTTGTAATTGTTTTGGAACTGATTTTTTTCGCTCTACCATACTGGCTAAATAGAGCAACAAGTTGATTATCACTGTGTGGCGACACTGGATCGCCCTCAAGACTCAAAGCCAAAATAGGCACTTTGGTTTTTCGACTGCTCAGGAAGCCCTGAACCTTCAATGACCACGCCATCATCTGACCAGCCATGCTATTAATATCAACCGCATTTTTCCCCAAACGGGAAGCCAAAAGGTCTAAATACATCTTCGGCATTTTTTGTAACTTCTGAGGGGAAGTAAAAATATCATGTACGGGTGCGCCTAGAGCGACACAAGCTTTGATCTTTTCCTGCTCGACAAAAGAGAGTCTGATCATTGCATTACCACCAAAACGAAACCCAACTAACCCCACTTTGTGATGATCAACCCAAGGTAGCGAGTAAAGCTCATTCAATACCGCTTGATGTAGGCAACTTGAATTCTCGGTCAAGGGCCAATGAGAGCTATGCCCTACCGAAGGCATGTCTACGGTTAACATCGCAATATCTCGCGGTGCAAGACGATTACGGAACAAACGCCACATGTCGGTTTGTAGAGTATCCAAACCAGCGCTCACCATGACCACAGGCAACTGTTTATCCGTTCTTGGTAAATGGAGGTTCGCGATGATTTTGCGATTTTGGTAAGGCACTTCAATTTGCTTGATGGTGTACTTAGTTTTTTCTGCGCCGTCAGAATACGCTTTGTTTGCCAGTACTTGAGCCTGCGATGCCAAGTTGTCATTTTTTAAATGTGGGTAGCCGGCAATACTAAAACACAAAGAAGCAGTGAAGAGTTCATCCGCTGCCTCTTCTCCTTGCATTTCATTTGCTCGCTTCTGATGATCCATACCAAGCTTGATCCACTCAAATGTCCAGTTACCACTGTGATAACCCATTACAGTGTCTAACCAATCATCATTGGTTCGCGAGTGAGATGATGAAGCAATTTTGGACAGTACGCCTTCCATTTCGATCGGAGACAATCCTTGCCAAGCCCATTGCAAGCGACGCAAATGACGATACCAAGCACGATCACCCTGCGCTTCTCGTTCATCAAGTATTTTTTTACTGGTCGGCATGTACTGGGTAAGCGCGGAGGTTTCTTTTGCTTGCTTATGTTTCACGAACAAAGTTTCGGAAAGATTTTTACTGACGTCTTCAGACATAGGAAGAACCCTAGGCTATTAGCATGATTTAATATCATAATAAAAAAAATGCCCCTATAAAGGGGCATTTCTCAATATTCTTTAACCGCGCTTATTTTTGCTTGCGGTTTACTGGCTCAGCATACTGGATTGACATATCCCAAGGCTGCTCGATCCAAGTGTCTTGAGCAATATCTACAACGTAATCATCCAGCAGCTCTTTGCCTGATGGTTTCGCACACACAGCGATCATTTTCGCTTTTGGATACATCTCACGTAGTTTGCGCGCTGTATCACCACTGTCTACTAGGTCTTCAACGATTAGGTAACCTTCGCCATCACCTTCAGGTGCTTTTAGTACCGTCATATCGCGCTGATGATCATGGTCGTAGCTTGAAATACAGATTGTATCAACGTAACGAATACCCAGTTCACGAGCCAAAATAGCGCCAGGAACCAAACCGCCGCGGCTTACCGCCCAAATTCCTTTCCATTGCTCAGCTGGCATTTGTTTCTCAGCCAGTTCACGGCAGTAAGTCTGCATTGCATCCCAAGTGATAATGAATTTTTTACTCATTGTAATAACCTAATAATTTGAAAATATGCATCCTCAAAATCTAGCGAAGTCACTCAAAAGCGGAATGCTCACTAACTTCTCCAAAATGTTTGGAGACGAGGATTTCAAGCTGCGCAAACGATTATTCTACCGAAACACACCGCTAATACCAACGGTGATATCAAAATTCTCTGCCTATTCCGCAGAAAAACCGTCTTCTGTGAACAACGTAAAAAAAGAAAAAGCCAGCGTGAATAAATCCACACTGGCTTTTTGCTCGAGAAATTAACCGACGAGGTATTTAACGATGAAGATGGCTGACATCACCCATACACTCATCGACACTTCACGGCCCTTACCGCTGAATAACTTGATCGCCGCGTATGCGATAAAGCCTAACGTGATACCTTCTGCAATCGAGAATGTTAGCGGCATAACTAAACAAGTCACAACAACTGGGGACGCTTCAGTTAGGTCACGCCAATCAATGCTTACTAGCCCAGACAGCATCAAGATCGCCACATAGAATAGCGCACCTGACGTTGCATAAGCAGGGATCATACCCGCAAGTGGTGAGAACAATAGAGCAAGTAGGAAGAGTACACCAACAACCACGGCTGTTAGACCAGTACGCCCACCCGCAGCTACACCAGAAACGCTTTCAATATAAGATGTCGTGTTGGAGGTACCAAGTAATGCACCTACTGACGTTGCTGTTGAGTCTGCAAGTAACGCTTTGTTTAAACGAGGGATGTTGCCATTCTCATCAGTTAGGCCTGCTTTTTGAGAAACGCCAACGAGCGTACCTGCGGTGTCAAATAAATCGACAAATAGGAAAGCAAATACGACGGAAATCATGCCTACTTCAAACAAACCAGAGAAATCCAGTTGCATGAAAGTTGGCGCAATGCTTGGTGGCGTTGACATAATACCGCCCCACTGCACATCACCAAATAGAAGACCAAGCGCTGTAACGCCAAGAATGGCGATCATCACCGCACCTTTCACACCACGGTGAACCAATGCAATCGTAAGAAAGAAACCAATCGCGGCCAATACAGATGGCAATGATGTGATCTCTCCCATAGAAACTAATGTCGCTGGGTTATCAACGACGATACCTGCATTTTTTAATGCGATAAACGCTAAGAAAAGACCAATACCAGCTGAAATACCTGTTCGTAGAGAATGCGGGATCGAGTTAATAATCCACTCACGGATCTTAAATACGCTTAAAAGAATGAACAGAAGGCCAGAAACAAATACAGCCGCTAACGCAACTTGCCACGTATAACCCATTCCCAATACAACAGAGTAAGTGAAAAATGCGTTCAGGCCCATTCCTGGTGCCTGTGCGATTGGGTAATTGGCAACAAATCCCATAATAAAACAGCCGATTGCGGCAGCAAGACAAGTCGCAACAAAAATGGCGCCACGGTCCATACCGGTATCCGACAGGATCGCTGGGTTTACAAAAATAATGTAAGCCATAGTTAGGAAGGTCGTAACACCTGCAATGATCTCAGTGCGCACATTTGTGCCATTTTCACTGAGTTTAAAAAGCCTCTCGAGCATGATCGAATCCTGTAAAGGTAAAAAGTAAACGGTTGCGTAATCGATTGGCGGGAATTATAAAGTTATCAAATAGCAAATTCTAGATAGAATCTTCACTCTAATGCGTTTTTTTTCTTTGGATATGAAACACATTCTCTAATCTATCAAAGCAAGCAAAGAAATATATTCTTATAAAACAATAGGTAACCCAGATAACACAGTTCTCTAAAAGAGAATAAAAACTGAGCAATGTACTAAACTTTCAGATGAAAAAGGCCCATTTTAAACATGGTATCTAACAGATTTGATGGAAAAGTCGATAAAACCGAAGAATGGGGAATAGAAGAAGGCTTTGATGGCAATAAGTGAGTCAGGAAGAGAAAATAGAGATAAAAAAACGCCACCCAATTTGGGTGGCGGTGAATCATGTCAGCACTATCACTGAAAAAAAATTCCAATTTATAGGGGTGAACAAACTGTTCGAGTCACATGCGTTGACTTCACTTAGTAGCCAAAGCTTGTTGGGTATACAAAGTTACCGGTGTAAACAGACTTGCTATTCCAGAACATTGTACTTGGTAAACCTTTCATAACTATCACCTTTTAAATCAATTAAACATTCGTTGATTTCTCGGTTCCTTGGAGGCGATAAAACGGACTCATCCTTTGAGCATTTCATTCTTCTCTCAGAAGCTGGTTACAAATATACCACCAAGAAATTTAATTACAAGCATTTTAGTGATTGAAATCACAAAAAATGCATAAATTGACCTTTATCAAAGTTTATGTGTAATTAAATTACAATTTTATGAATTAAAAAATAAAGCCACTTTCAGAATGTATGATAGAGAACACATAGTGCTTGTTATTGTATTCACAAACTGTGACAGTTCTGAGAGAAATCCTTGTGATCGCGACTACTCGTACTCCTTATCTGGTGGTATGCTAACGGCAATTTGAAGGCCAAATCGTCTAGCATTTAATGCTACCTTGACAATATTTTTACGGTATATATTTGGCAAAGCACATCAAAAGGAGTCCTCCGTGTCTGAGTTCCATTCTGAGATCAGTACCTTATCACCTGCTCCACTTTGGCAGTTTTTCGATAAGATTTGTTCAATCCCTCATCCATCGAAACATGAAGAAGCATTAGCACAGTACATTATCAACTGGGCAACAGAGCAAGGCTTTGACGTTCGCCGTGATCCAACCGGTAACGTGTTCATCAAAAAGCCCGCGACACCAGGAATGGAAAATAAGAAGGCTGTTGTACTTCAAGCACACATCGACATGGTGCCGCAGAAAAACGAAGACACTGAACACGACTTCACCAAAGATCCAATCCAACCTTACATCGATGGCGAATGGGTAACTGCGAAAGGCACGACGCTTGGTGCAGATAACGGTATTGGTATGGCTTCTTGCCTTGCTGTATTGGCATCTAAAGATATTAAGCACGGTCCACTCGAAGTTCTGCTGACGATTGATGAAGAAGCAGGCATGACTGGCGCATTTGGCCTTGAAGCTGGTTGGTTAGAGGGTGAGATTCTTCTAAATACAGACTCTGAGCAAGAAGGCGAAGTCTACATGGGTTGTGCAGGTGGCGTTGATGGCACCATGACTTTCGATATTTCTCGAGAATCAACGCCTGCAGGTTTTGTAACACGCCAACTGACGCTGAAAGGCCTAAAAGGTGGTCACTCAGGTTGTGACATTCACACAGGTCGCGGTAATGCCAACAAATTACTTGGTCGTTTCCTTGCCGGTCATGCTCAAGAGCTTGATTTACGTTTAGTCGAATTCCGTGGTGGTAGCTTACGTAATGCAATCCCTCGCGAAGCGTTTGTTACTGTCGCGCTTCCTGTCGAAAACCAAGACAAGCTTACTGAGCTGTTCAACCACTACACTGAGCTGCTTAAAACTGAATTGGGTAAAATCGAAACAGGTATCGTAACCTTTAATGAAGTGATCACGACTGACGCCCAAGTATTTTCAATCGCCGATCAGCAACGATTCATTGCGGCACTTAACGCTTGTCCAAACGGCGTAATCCGTATGAGTGATGAGGTGGAAGGCGTTGTTGAAACTTCTCTAAACGTTGGTGTGATCAGCACAGAAGAAAATAAAGTCACCGTGCTTTGCTTGATTCGTTCTCTCATTGACTCTGGCCGTAGCCAAGTGGAAAGCATGCTGCGCTCGATTACTGAGCTAGCAGGCGCACAAATTCAGTTCTCAGGCGCTTACCCTGGCTGGAAGCCAGATGCAGATTCCGAGATCATGGCAATTTTCCGTGATATGTATGAAGGCATTTACGGTCATAAGCCGAACATCATGGTCATCCATGCTGGTCTTGAGTGTGGCCTATTTAAAGAACCATACCCACACATGGATATGGTTTCTTTCGGTCCAACAATAAAATTCCCTCACTCTCCAGATGAGAAAGTGAAGATTGATACTGTTCAGTTGTACTGGGAACAGATGGTCGCGCTTTTAGAAGCGATTCCAGAGAAAGCATAATTCAATCACGAAAAACGACAAAGGGTGCCATACGGCACCCTTTTTTTGGTTTAGTTGAACCCAACTACACACGGTTTTGCGCGTAAGCGGCTAACTCATCCATTGAGGTTTGTGCAGCAACTTCACCATCAATGTAGTAAGTAACAAACTCACCATCGCGTACACCCATGAGTGTCGCCTTTTCACCGTTACTGTAAGTAATATCCATTTGAACGGTGTTCTCATCGATTTGCTGCATTCGCCCCTGCTCAATGACACGGTTATCCGCTAATGGTGCGATTGGTGCAGTCGTTAACGACTTATCTAACTGGTGATTGACATCAATGTAAGTATCTACCTTTGTATCGAAGATATGTGGCTTACCATTTAACGGGTTCTTACCCGTCCAAAATTCTAGAGAGTTAAACACGATATAATCCGCTGCGATCGCGACACCATAAACAGGCGCTAAAAGCATATTTAGACCACCTCGAGCGTAACGGTTGTCAACAGCTTTCAAGTTAAACCCCATAACATAACCTGTCACGGCATTACTACCTACGCAACCTGAAAGTGAAACTGCTACCGCAGTCAATGCACCAATTTTAGCAATTGCCTTTTTCATCAAAACCTCTAGTTAGAAAGTGTGAAACCTCAAATTCGGCGCGGATATTATCGGATAAAAAGTAGGGTTAAAAGTCCGTTTTTTTGTCCTCCATGAACAGTATTATTTTTAATACAGTCACATTTTTTAAGGCTATTATTGCGCTCTCATCTCTATGTCTTGTTATGTATTAAACTGATAGAAAAGATCATATTGAAAACAAAAACTTCACACACACCAAAATTTCACGCATGACGATTAAAGTAATTTGTCGTGTCCTTAATGAGAATGATTAGTGCGATTTTGCAGCAATTGTTACATTGCTGGTGACGCATTTGACAGAGATGGTTTATGGCCAGAAGTAAAAAAAGCAAAGTGTTTGAGCTCTTAGGACATCAAATACAACCAGGGCAACGATTAGAGATCGAATTTGAAGCAGCGAAGCTATATACACATTCGCCTTTATCTATTCCTGTGGAAATCATTCATGGGAAACAAGAAGGACCAGTGTTAATGGTGAATGCTGCTATCCATGGTGATGAGCTTAATGGCGTAGAAATCGTTCGTCAGATCATTAACCAACTGGATCCACAAAAACTGAAAGGCACTGTCATTGCAGTACCTATCGTTAACGTTTTTGGTTTCATCCATAAATCTCGTTACTTGCCCGACCGACGAGATCTCAACCGTTGCTTTCCTGGCAGTGAAAAAGGCGCACTTGCATCTCGTATGGCACACGGGTTCTTTAACAACATTGCCAAGCGTTGTGACTACATTTTGGATCTACACACAGGGGCAATTCATCGCACGAACTTGCCACAGATTCGCGCAAACTTAAGCAACCCAGAAACTCTACGTATTGCTCAAGCATTTTCGACGCCAGTGATTGTTGATTCAGCATTGCGTGATGGCTCTTTACGCAGTGAAGCAGAAAAATGCGATATTCCAGTGCTCACCTACGAAGCTGGCGAAGCATTGCGTTTTGATCCACTTTCGATAAGCGCTGGTGTACTCGGGGTTCGGCGCGTAATGCAAGCCATTGGTATGTTGCGTGCGAGCAGGAAAAAGCTGCCTGAGCCTATCATAGCGAAGTCCACCAGCTGGGTTCGCGCGTCAGGTAACGGCATTTTGCGTACTGTCGTTAATCTGGGAGACAAAGTAGAACAGGGGGAAACGCTCGCTTATATTAGCTCTCCTCTTGGTCATGATGAGATAGAACTAAAAGCCCCGAAGCGTGGTTTGGTTATCGGTCAACAAACATTACCATTGGTGAACGAAGGCGATGCAATTTTCCACCTTGCCTATTTTAACCAAGGTGATAATGCTTTAGAGCAAGCAGTCGAAAGCTATATTGAAGGCCTCACTGAATTCGATGCCGAGCCGCTGACCACCGGACAGATACCGTTAGAAACTCAGTAATTCCTACCAAGTAGGCGCCTGATTAGCTCAAAAGGGGCAACAGTGCTCGCACTATCTTGTTTAAAACCAATAAGCTCAGCGTCCATGATGCTGGGCTTTTTGTTTTATGTACGCTAACGATACTTATCGTAGTTTCCACGAATGGATAAAAAACTTTACAATCCGTCGCAAAAACACATTTGATAATTAATCTCATTATCATTTATTAATCGTAATAATGTTCTTATAATCCCAGCTTCATAAAAACACTATAAATCATCAATATGAAACGATTAAAAAGTCATCCATTCAAAGTAAATCTCATTTCACTGGCTTTGCTCTTCCCTCTTTATTCATATGCCGAGACAGCGCCAAATGAAGAGCTTGAAGTCATAGGCGTTCGTTATGCCAAACCTATTACCATTGCTGAGCCTGCGCAAACCACCATTAATTGGTCAGAGATTGAAGAGCAACAGTACTCTAATTTTGCCTCAATGATCGATGCCGTTCCCGGTGCATCAATAGATGGTGGCGGTCGTTCTGGTGGCGAACGTATTAACATTCGTGGTTTTGATGATCCAAGCGATATCGCCGTCTTTGTCGATGGCGCTCCAATTGGCTTTCAACAATACCGCTACGGTACCTTCTTTTTTGATCCGTTCTTAATTGGCGAAGCAGAAATTATCAAGGGCGCGCACGACTATCGAGCACTCAACGGGAAGTTTGGTGGCTCCATTCGCATTAAAACCAAAAGTGTCGATGATCTCCTGTACGGCGAAAGAAACTTTGGTGCCCGCATCTCAAGTGCATACAACACCAACGGCGATGAGAACGCCTACACGCTAACACTCTATGGTAAAAACGATACTGGTTTTTATTTTCTAGCGAATGGCTCGGTAAAAGATTCTGATGACATTAAAGTCGGAGGTGGTGAAACGCTGGATTACTCAGGTTATGAGCAAGAAAACATGCTCGTAAAGGTCGGTTATGAAAATAACGATCACGAGTTTGAAATTAGCCACACTCGCTAC
The DNA here is from genome assembly GCF_033338935.1 of Vibrio sp. Vb0598. Classification (NCBI taxonomy): domain Bacteria; kingdom Pseudomonadati; phylum Pseudomonadota; class Gammaproteobacteria; order Vibrionales; family Vibrionaceae; genus Vibrio; species Vibrio sp. Vb0598. Next base: position 64,292 of record NZ_JAWOTP010000020.1, read on the forward strand.
AAAGATGAAGGTCGTAAACCTTGGGCTAACCGCCGCGGAAAAATGCCTAACATCACCGAATACAATATCAAGAAATACGGCTCATTAGAAAAAGCCCAATACGCTTACACCGTCGATAACAAATACACGGACAACACCACGACCATCTCTTACCACTACATGCCGACTAACCCGTATATTGATTTCAATATCAAAATGGCACGTTCCGAAAACGATCGTCATTGGGTTCGCCCTGACGTAGCATTCGAGAAAATGTTCGTTTCTGTTGGCAGTTACGGTCATGAGTCATGGCTGAGTTACGAGCGTGATTACGTTGATGTGTTTAACCAAGCGCAATTCGGAGACCACACTCTAGTCACTGGGCTTCAATATCAAAAAACCGATAGAGACTCGTTAGTATTCAACGCATCATACGACAGTAATGAAGCGAAAAACTACGGTTGGTACACCCCTTACTACGAACCATCTGGCACGCAGTCAATTTATGCCGCTTACATTGCTGATCACTATCAAGCAACAGACCGCCTAACAATCACACCTTCTCTGCGTTACGAATACATCAAGAGTGAAGGAAAAGGGAACGCAGCGCCGGATTATAATGATCCAGCTGCCGGACATAACTACGGTGAAACGACGCATAAAGGCTTTAGCCCACGTTTGGATATCGACTTTGATGCGAGCAATAATACGCGTTTAAACGCCTCCTACGCCTACGCTTTAAAAGCACCAACCGTTGATAACATCTACTCAGTGCAATATGCGCGAGCTACCGCTACGGCTACTGCTTTGAATCTGGACGTGTCTCGTATCCATGCTTATCAAGCAAGCGTTATCAACTTAACGGAAGGGCTGGTGAACTCTCGCGATAACCTCGCAACAGAGTTAACTATGTTCTATAACGATGTTAGCGACACAGTTGATATACGAACGGGCGAAAACCTCGACAAAAATACTACTGAGTTACAAAGCTGGAATACAAACCTAGATGGCTTTAAAAACTATGGCTTTGAGCTAATTTCACAATACCGGATTGAAGATTTCTACAGTAATTTCTCAGCAAGTTACATTCGCGGCAAAAACAAAGGTAGCCTATCTGACTCTACAGGTTCAGATGATGATCATCCTGATGTACCGCCATTAAACATTAATCTGGGTTTAGGTTACGAATGGATTCCTGGTTTACGTGCGGGCTGGGAAGTCCGTTGGTATGATGCGCAAACCAAAACCAAGGCAAGCGGTAACAATTTAAAAGTGAAATCGCCAAGTGAGCAATACACGCTACAAAACGCTTACGTGGTTTGGGAAATACAACAAGTCGAAGGCTTGAGCGTTGGCGCGGTTGTGAAAAACTTAACCGATCGTTACTACGAAGCATACCTATCTAATGGCGTGCCTTCGCCTGGTCGCGAAGTCAAACTGCACCTCACTTATCAATACTAACCATACCTAAAAGATGCAGGGCAGACATTAACTGCCCTGTTATATCGTATCCAATGGCCATAATTGCACGCCGTTTTATTTATCAGTATTATCATTTCCTTTTGCTTGTATACACATTATGAACAATCTAAAAACACGGCTTCTTCTGATTTGCTTCTTCCCTGTAGGTAGCCTAGCGCAAGCTTCTGAGAACATTGCAGACTACTTACAAGAACAAAGCAAGCACCAAGTTTCAGAAGATTTTTACGCACAGCCAACAGCAAATAACCTGAATCTAGATGCAAAAACTAACTCTTTAACTTGGCACGAAGATGGTAAGCCGGATCACTGTCGTTACGCCAAGCAGCCCAAAGACGTCGCAACACATTTCGACTACGGTGAAGCAAACGATCTATCTGACGGCTTACAACACTTTGATTTACCGGAAAGACATTCTGCAAAGGTCAAATCGACACATCGCACTTATGCTAATAACCCTCACCTTCTTCCTGGCAATAAACAATTTGCAGCCCCTGAAGACGGCACGTTTAGCTTGTCCGTATCGTCGGATTGTTTTTAGCCGATATAAATAAAAAATGCCCTGAGACAAAACTCAGGGCATTTTCACTATTTGTTTGATGGGTAACGTCACCATCTCACCGATTTAAACTTATTCTTCGTCAGTGTCTACTTCGGTTTCACGTGCTTTGCGGGCTTCTTCTTTACGAACTTTTGCCGCTAGTTGTTCTGCTTCACGCTCTTGACGTTGCGCTGCTTTACGCTCGTTACGAACCACTTGGTTTTGGATAAATCCAGCCAGTTCTTGTTCAGCCCAAGCTTGTGCTTTCTCTTCGCTGTCAAAGCCTGTTTCACGCTTTGATACTACAGTCTTACGAGATGTCACTTGGCGAGTGATTTCTGCGCTCCAGCCGTTACGTTTTTCAGTGACGCGGATAGCAAATTTTGGATTCTTAGACATTTCTTTCATTTCCTAAGGGATTTAGGGATCAATCAGGGATTCGGTCAACTTGATAACTCCATCTAAGCTGAGCTGTTTAACACCATCCCTTGGTAAGCGCGGTATTAGAGCATAAAAGTAATCTAAACGCTGCAAGTTTTTTACGCTAGATAATAGATGACAAAGAAGAGGCAGAACAAAGCAACGTTTCGCCAAGTCACTAGAAAGAGCGACGAAGAAAAAAGAGTGATAAGAAAAAAGAAAGCGCTGGTCTCTCAACCAACGCTTTACTTAAGCTAGATTAACCTTTGGTTAATTAACCGATATTCTTACGGGCATTTTGGAACATACGCATCCAAGCGCCATTTTCACCCCAACCTTCCGGAGCCCAAGAATTTGCAACTGTGCGGAATACGCGCTCTGGGTGAGGCATCATGATAGTTACGCGACCGTCTGTTGTTGTTAAACCGGTAATCGCGTTTGGCGAACCATTCGGGTTGTTCGGGTATTGTTGTGTTGGGTTACCGAGGTTATCCACGTAACGAACCGCAACCGTACCTGATGCTTCAATCGCTGCTAGGTGCTCTGCATCACGTACTTCTACACGCCCTTCACCGTGGGAAACCGCGATTGGCATGCGCGAACCAGCCATTCCGTCGAAGAATACAGAATCAGATTTCTGAACTTCAACTAGACTAAAGCGCGCTTCAAAACGCTCAGATTCGTTGCGCACAAAACGTGGCCACAAGTCTGCACCTGGGATCAGCTCTTTCAGGTTTGATAGCATCTGACAACCGTTACATACACCTAAAGAGAACGTCTCTTCACGGTTGAAGAAGGCTTGGAACTGTTCACGAGCTTGTGCGTTAAACAGGATAGACTTAGCCCAACCTTCACCCGCACCTAGTACGTCGCCGTAAGAGAAGCCACCACAAGCTACTAGGCCATGGTATTCATCCAGTACCGCTTGGCCCGTTAGGATATCGCTCATATGGATGTCGGTTGCTTCAAAACCAGCTCGGTCAAACGCTGCTGCCATTTCGACGTGGGAGTTAACGCCCTGCTCACGTAGAATTGCCATCTTAGGTTTAGCACCTTTCGCAATGTACGGTGCTGCAACGTCTTCATTTACGTCAAAGCTGAGCTTAACGTTTAGACCAGGGTCAGAGTTGTCTTTCTTAGCTTCGTGCTCTTGGTCTGCACACGCTGGGTTATCACGTAGACCTTGCATCTTATGCGTTGTTTCAGCCCAGATAACGCGTAGTTCGGTACGTGAACGTTCAAGCACAACTGCATCAGCAGAAGTGATAACAAAGTCGTCTGAAGCTTCAACAGAACCAATCACATGTGAGCATGCCTCTAAGCCGTTTGCCGCCAGAGTAGATAGAACTGAATCTAGATCATCATTCTTAACTTGAACAACCGCACCTAGCTCTTCGTTAAATAGAACGGCTAGCGCATCGTCACCCAGCTCTGCGATGTTCGCTTTTACGCCACAGTGACCCGCGAACGCCATCTCAGCAAGCGTTACAAACAGACCGCCGTCGCCTTTATCGTGGTAAGCCACTAGCTTGTTATCACGTACTAACGCTTGCATTGCATCAAAGAAGCCTTTTAGCTGCTCTGCATTATCTACGTCAGCAGGTTTGTCACCCAGCTGTTTGTATACTTGTGCCAATGCTGTCGCACCTAAGCGGTTTTTTCCGTTACCCAAGTCAACAAGAACTAGAGAGGTATCTCCTTTGTCAGTGCGTAGTTGTGGAGTCACGGTCTTACGTACGTCTTCCACACGACCAAATGCCGTGATAACTAGCGACAGTGGAGAAGTGACTTCTTTGCTCTCGCCGTTTTCTTCCCACTTGGTTTTCATCGACATGGAGTCTTTACCAACTGGGATCGTCAAACCTAACGCAGGACACAATTCTTCACCAACCGCTTTCACTGCTTCGTAAAGACCCGCATCTTCACCTGGGTGACCCGCTGGAGACATCCAGTTCGCAGACAGTTTAATGTGTTTAATATCACCGATGTCTGTTGCCGCAATGTTCGTTAGTGACTCACCAACGGCTAGGCGAGCCGATGCTCCAAAGTCTAGTAATGCCACTGGCGTGCGCTCACCCATCGACATTGCTTCGCCATGGTAAGTGTCGTAGCTTGCCGCTGTTACTGCGCAGTTTGCTACTGGTACCTGCCAAGGACCAACCATTTGATCACGAGCAACCAGACCCGTTACTGTTCGGTCACCGATAGTAATTAGGAATGTTTTTTCTGCAACAGCAGGAAGACGAAGTACGCGATCCACCGCTTCATTAAGCTCAATACCATCACGAACAATGGCAGGGCTTTCCACTTTTAGTGTGGTTGCGTCACGGTGCATCTTCGGTGGCTTACCAAGCAGGATATCCATTGGCATATCGATTGGCGTATTGTCGAAGTGAGAATCTTCTAGCGTTAGATGACGCTCTTCTGTCGCCACACCCACCACTGCATACGGTGCGCGTTCACGCTTACAGATGGCGTCGAATGCTTCCATGTTTTCTGGCGCTACCGCTAGAACGTAACGTTCCTGTGATTCGTTACACCAGATTTCCAGTGGGCTCATGCCCGGCTCATCGTTTGGTACATCGCGTAATTGGAACTTACCGCCACGCTCACCGTCGTCGACAAGTTCAGGCAATGCGTTAGAGATACCGCCTGCACCCACATCGTGGATAAATGCGATTGGGTTATCGTCGCCTAACTGCCAACAACGGTCGATCACTTCCTGACAGCGACGTTCCATCTCTGGGTTTTCACGCTGTACCGAAGCGAAGTCCAGATCTTCTGCTGACTGACCAGATGCCATGGAAGATGCCGCACCACCACCAAGACCGATATTCATTGCCGGACCACCAAGTACGATTAGGCTCGCACCTACAGGGATCTCTTTCTTCTGCACGTGTTCATCGCGGATGTTACCCATACCACCAGCAATCATGATTGGTTTGTGGTAACCACGAATTTCTTCACCCGCATGAGAAGTGACTTTTTCTTCGTAAGTACGGAAGTAACCCAATAGATTTGGACGACCAAATTCGTTGTTGAATGCCGCGCCTCCTAGAGGACCTTCAAGCATGATGTCTAACGCATTCACAATACGACCCGGCTTGCCGAAGTCGGTTTCCCATGGCTGTTCAAAACCAGGAATACGTAAGTTAGAGGTTGTAAAACCAACCAGACCCGCTTTTGGCTTACCGCCGATACCCGTCGCGCCTTCGTCACGGATTTCACCGCCTGAGCCAGTCGATGCGCCCGGCCACGGAGAGATTGCCGTTGGGTGGTTGTGCGTTTCTACCTTCATCAAGATGTGCGTATCTTCATGGTGGTACGTGTATTGACGAGATTTAGGGTCAGGGAAGAAACGCCCCGCTTTAGAACCTGTCATAACGGCTGCGTTGTCTTTGTATGCAGACAGCACATAGTCAGGTGTCGTTTCAAAAGTGTTTTTGATCATTTTGAACAAAGACTTAGGTTGATCTACCCCGTCGATAGTCCAATCTGCGTTAAAAATTTTGTGGCGACAATGCTCTGAGTTCGCCTGAGCAAACATCATCAATTCAATGTCGTTTGGGTTACGCCCAAGCTTAGTAAAGTTCTCTACCAAGTAATCAATTTCATCTTCTGCGAGTGCCAAGCCAAGGGAAACGTTTGCCTCTTCAAGCGCAAGACGACCGCCAGCTAAGATATCAACATGTGCGACAGGCTTAGGCTCTGCAACAGTAAATAATGCTGATGCGGCTTCAAATTCTGTGAATACTGTTTCCATCATGCGGTCGTGAATTAACGCTTTAACAGCGTCAGCTTGAGCTTCTGATAGAACAACTGCAGATTCGACATAATAAGCCGTACCACGCTCTAGACGTTTCACTTTATCCAGACCACAGTTAACAGCGATATCGGTAGATTTAGAAGACCAAGGCGAGATAGTGCCAGGACGAGGCGTGACAAGAAGTAGAAGACCTTCAGGCTCATGCTCTTCGATGGTTGGGCCGTAAGTTAGTAACTTTTCAAGTTTTTCTAACTCTTGGTCATCAAGGTCTGACTTTAGATCGGCAAAGTGCATAAACTCGGCATAAATGCCAGTTACAGGCAGATCTTGTTCACGACAAAGTTCCAGTAGTTTATTAACACGAAACTCAGAAAGAGCTGGGGAGCCACGCAAAATTCTCATGTGCTTAGGTCTCTTATGCAATTGATTAAGGTGATATTGGAATAAATTCAGACACTTAAAATAAGCCCTGTCGAACCTATGCCGATTCCACCTCGTCATTGCGAGCGCATTATATAGTAATTGTTTTTGTGATGTAACACCAAAAGCAACCGTTTGCGTCATTTTTTTTGTCAAATTTGAATTACAACTAAAATGTCGATAAAACACACAATGTCACGTTATAAGTGTGTGATTCACTTTGCCCCATGAGCTCGCTTTGATATAAAGGCAAATAGAAATTTTCCAAGATGTACCTATTAATGCAAATAAGTCACTTCAACCGGCTCAAGCGCAGTGCTCTAATTTTAGTTTCTGTTCTTTTGCTCTCAGCTTGCCAGATTGAGTCGGAGCCCAAAAGTGAATTTGAAAAAATTCAAGAACGTGGTGTGCTTCGTGTTGGCACGCTAAACAATCAGCTTTCCTACTACATAGGTCCCGATGGTCCCGCAGGGTTGGATTACGAATTGGCGCGTCAGTTTGCGGAACAGCTCGGCGTCAAACTCGAGATTAAACCAGCCTTTCGCCAGGCTGAGCTTTTTCCTGCTCTTAAGAAAGGAGATATCGATATCATCGCTACGGGTTTAAATCAAACGTCACAAGCAGTCAAACGATTTAGACCAGGCCCTGCCTATTATTATGTAAGCCAACAAGTGGTATATAAAAAAGGGCAACTTCGACCACGTGATATCGAACAACTCATTGAATACCAAGCCTCGAAAGACGACGAGTCCGACGAAGATACAAATGCAGGCGCTCAAACATTAAAGATCGTTGAACAATCGCAATATGTTCCGACCCTAACAGCGTTAAAGAAGCAGTATCCAGAACTTCAGTTTGAAATTGTTGGTGATGCTGACACGAGAGACTTACTCAAATACGTATCGACGGGTGAGTTACGTTTTACTGTGACTGATTCGGTGGAACTTTCCCTTGCTCAACGCCTTTACCCCGATCTTGCGCTCGCGTTTGAACTTACAGAAGATCAACCAGTATCTTGGTTTACTCGACGTTCTGAAGACGAAAGTTTGTATGCGATGCTGATAGAGTTTTTCGGTAACATCAAACAATCAGGAGAACTGTCCACCCTCGAAGAAAAGTACATTGGTCATATTGAAGCATTTGACTACGTTGATACTCGCGCATTCATTCGAGCTCTGGATGACAAATTGCCTAAATGGGCACCTTTATTCCAAAAATACAGCGAAGAGTTCGACTGGCGCTTAATTGCAGCATTGGCTTATCAAGAGTCACATTGGAAACCAACAGCAAAATCGCCAACGGGTGTTAGGGGGATGATGATGCTTACTCTGCCAACAGCGAAAAGCGTCGGGGTAACAAACCGTTTAGACCCTGAGCAATCTGTTCGTGGTGGTGTCGAGTACTTACGTCGCATTGTAGGTCGCGTGCCTGATAGCATCAACGAGCATGAAAAAATATGGTTTGCGTTAGCTTCATACAATATTGGTTACGGCCACATGATGGACGCACGACGACTCACCAAAGCACAAGGTGGCGATCCGAACGCTTGGGCCGATGTAAAAGATAGGCTGCCTTTACTGCGTCAGAAGCGCTATTACAGCCAAACTCGCTATGGGTACGCCAGAGGCGATGAAGCGCGTAATTACGTAGAAAATATTCGACGTTACTACCAATCCATCATTGGTCATGTCAGCCAACAGCCAGCGATTGATGAGAATAGCGATGACTTGCAAGTGATTCCGCCGCTCAACCCCGACATTTTGATATCGGGCGCAGTAGAGACCGTCGTAGAACAAGTCTCTGGCGCTTCTGACGTCACGGTTGAAGAAGACACCGAACAAGAAAGCATTGAAGAATAAACCCGCGGTAAACTAAAAAATGACGAGCCTATGAAGCTCGTCATTTTTGTTGAGTCCTAACGAAAACTTATCTAGACTCCAATATTCTGAGTGACACCAACCACACTCAACCATTCCTTTGGTTGGTCGCCTTTTCTTCATCGTTAGTAAAACTGATTGCTTTGTAACAGATTACTTTACAACCACATGGTTTAGCTCACTTGATGAAGCGGCGCTTTCGGCTACACTCTGCCGAAATAACGTCACTCCTATTATTAAGCATCGTATTGAAATTGTTTGCTGGCTCTGTGCAATGCAGAAGTCAAATGAAGAACGTTTAAACCATACAATGTTTAGTGCGATTATCGAGCCTATTGCCAAGCATCGATGAGCCGCACTTTACTGGTATAAGTCTTGTCTGCAGGAGGTTTTGAATATGAGAAGACGTAGAGTGCAGTCAAAGCGTTTAAATAACACAGTAGCTGCTATCCGACGTAAACGTAAACTGACATGTATGAAAAAGAAAGTAAGTTCACGTAATCGTGTTTTTGTACATTTAGTCAATCACTAGTGCGTCCAAGCAAACATCTACCACGTTGTAGGTGTTTGCTAGCCCTCACTACTCCTACTACCTTGTTCGCTCTCTCCATTTTCTAATGCTTTTTGTGCTTGCTTCTTCGCTTTAATTTCCTTTCGGCGGCGCTTAAAAAACGCTTGTAGCTGAGTACGGCACTCATCTTCTAGCAGCCCCTTTTCAACTAAGGCGTAATGGTAAGCGGCTTGACTTTCAAACAAATTAAGCACTGTTCCTGCTGCTCCAGCTTTTAAATCTGGCGCTCCAAAAACAACCCGCTTAACGCGGCTATGCAATAAGGCTCCGGCACACATTGGGCATGGCTCAAGTGTTACATATAACGTCGTATCCAGAAGGCGGTAATTTTCTAGCTTTTGGCCTGCTTTACGCAGCGTTTGGATCTCAGCATGTGCGGTAGCGTCATTAGTACCAATAGAGCGATTCCACCCCTCAGCGATAATTTCACCATCTTTGACAAGCACTGCGCCAACAGGTACTTCCCCCTCAGCTTCTGCTTGCTCAGCAAGCTCCATCGCTCTGCGCATAAACAATTCATCTTGAGGGGAAAACGGATGGTTAGACAAAGGAGGCTCCAAAGAAACAAAAAACGATTGAAGTCAGGAATTTTATCACCAACTTCGGTTTCACTACAGCAACACATCACGGGACAAAGTCTGCAACTCCAAAAAACTAGTTACAAGACCTATCGATGTTCGTTTTACGAGAACAAAAAAACGCAGATCGAAGACCTGCGCTTTTTGGCTGCCAATTAGCGGCTTTCACACCCTACACGTTTTTACATTGTGTAAGTGTAAGGAGCTTGAATGCCTAGCGGGATACCTACCATCCAATAAGCAACTAGGAAGATAGACCAACCGATCAGCATTGCGATCGAGAATGGCATCATTAGTGACGCAAGCGTACCGATACCAGCCGACTTCACATAACGCTGACAGTAAACCACAACAAGAGGGAAAAATACCATTAGAGGCGAAATGATGTTCGATACAGAGTCACCCACACGGTAAGCCGCCTGAGACAGCTCAGGCGAGATACCAACCGCCATTAGCATTGGCACTAGGATTGGACCAATTAAAGCCCATTTTGCCGATGCCGAACCAATAAGTAGGTTTACAGACGCGGTTAGAAGGATCATACCGATGATGGTCACTTCACCTGGTAGGTTCATCGCTTTTAAGCCTTCTGCGCCATACAACGCTAGCATCGTACCGATGTTTGACTGAGCAAATGCAGATAGGAACTGAGCACAGAAGAACGACATAACAATGTATGCGCCCATGGTTGACATAGTATCAGCCATCGCTTTGATAATGTCGTTGCTGGTCTTGAACGTTCCAGACACTTTACCGTAAACGTAACCAGGAATGATAAACAGAATAAAGATCAACGGCACGATAGACTTCATTATCGGTGCTGAGAAGGCTGTAATTTCACCTTCAGGCGAGCGAAGTGCTGATGTTTCTGGAATTAACGCTGCAACAAGTAAAGCAATACCCGCCATCATTGCCCAACCTGCATAACGGAATGCTTTTGATTCCAGTTCAGTAAATGAACCTAGGTTTGGCGCGGTTTCCGCATCATCATCAATTGGCATTTTTGATAAACGAGGCTCGATGATTTTCTCTGTCACGTACCAACCAATCCCCACAATAATGATAGAGGATAGGCCAGTGAAGAAGATGTTCGCTAATGGGTTAACCACATATTCAGGATCAAGAACCTGCGCCGCAGTTTGCGTAAAGCCAGCCAATAGCGGATCGATACCTGAAGGGATAAAGTTTGCAGAGAAGCCACCAGATACACCTGCAAATGCTGCCGCAATACCTGCTAAAGGGTGACGACCTGCCGCATGGAAGATAATACCGCCAAGAGGAATAACCAGAACATAGCCTGCATCTGCCGCAGTATGCGATACAATGGCAACCAAAATAAGCATTGGAGTAAGAAGCTTAGCTGGCGTGAAGTTCAGCATCTTCTTAAGACCCGTCGTAATAAAACCCGAAGAATCTGCAACACCCACACCTAGCATTGCGACAAGTACGATACCCAGTGGCGCAAAGCCAGTAAACGTCGTCACCATGTTAGCAAGGAAACTTGCTAGCGCTTCGCCCGTAAGTAAGTTGGTGATAGTAAGAGCTTCGCCCGTTCGAGGGTTTGGAAGATCGAATGATACATTCGACAAAAGTGCTGACGCCGCCCAAGTAATGATCAATGCCCAGAAGAACAAAATCGCAGGATCAGGAATTTTGTTACCTGTCCTCTCGATAAAGTTTAAAAAGCGCTCCATCCCGCTCGGCTTCGATGATGGTGCCTTATTTACAGCTTGGTTACTCATGGTAACTCCATAGTGAATGATGTTGGTGCCAAGGCCTATTTGAATAATTATAACGACCTACTATCCAACGAGTATTCTAGTAAACACTAATGGAGAAAGCACAAGGTTCTAGATTTTTTTTCATAATTGGAGACATATTTTGCAAAAACACCACTTCAATTAAACATAATAAAAACAGTAGAACATCAACTCAATTAACAGTTCAAAAACCATTTATTAACCGTGACAAATCCGGTATCAAACAGGAGTTACATCCGCATTTGTCTCAGCCCATGTATGCAATTGAACTTAGTTTTCGAATTCACTGTATTGTGAGATCATCGTTTTAAGCTGAACTGATCGCGTCTCGCCGATTCTATCCTTCCAGCTAGAGGTAATGGTGATAGTTTTCAGTGTTCCTGAAACCGTGGCAGCTGGAACTTCCCACTCGACGACATAAGATCCAGTAACAGAAGAGCCTGTTGCAATAGAAGCAAAATTTGCAGGTGTGATGGTAGACATCGCCGCAGAAGCACCACGCGTCCGGAACCATTCGAGCTGGTTTTCTGCTAGACGAAGTGCTTCAATACTTTTTATGGCATATTCGGATTCGCGTTCTAGATATACGTTTAGCTTCGTTAAACCTAGAGCCCCAACACCGATAAGTAGAAAAGAAATTAGAACTTCAAGAAGGTTAAAACCTTTTTGTTTAGAGATCATTCCAGGAGCCTTTTTTCCATCTAGGAATTGCATGCGCATTCCTTGAATTGTCTATCACATCTTTATTGTATCTAAAGTCCAAAGAATCGAAGAAAACCGCTGCCTGATCTTCACTATCAAAATATTGACCACCAGATACCGTAAAAGAACCATGCTGATAATAAGAAGCTATTGTCCTGTATGAGTCTTCTACAACACTTGGCACATGATTTAGGTGAGCATTGGCTTCGAACCCAACCCAATCCGCTGTTGTCGGGGTATAATCATGATTGAAATGAAACAAGACCCCTTTAAACTTATTTGATGTAGCGCCGGAGCTCGGTGGTCCCATCACGGAGAAAAGACCATCATGAATGAGCACTGTTACGCCATTGGTCGATGATGTAGCATTCACTAAATCATTGTATTCCGATTGCTTGATTTCACAGCTCCCTTCCACCCATAAATGATGCTTCCCTGACTGAATTTCTGCTGTTAAAGCAGCACCACAATTAGGTATACCATCAGCCACTGAGCCCGTCATAACATGAAATACACCATTATCTCGGACATCGTTATGCTCTTCAGCCTTTACTCCAAAGAAGGATTCAAATGGCTTTAAATCTGTATCTTGAGTAAAATCATCACCAGCACCAACCCCGCCAACACTAGATGAGAGATGACGGTTTGCCGTCGTGTTTGCACAATCTTTATTTGTAGGGTTGTTAAAATCGGCATAGGGAGACTCTCCATGAATTACGCCTTTATTATCAACTGAAGAGGAGTAAAAGCGCTTTTTATACCTTAACGCAATACACTCCCACCCATCGCTGCTCAATTCCCCTGGGTCTGGAGTAGAGAACGTTGCACTAGAATGAAAATAAATGTCGGCACTAGACTGCATTGCACCATAACTCAAGTTACCTCCCAAAATAATCTCCTTACTAATGCTTGTAAATCCAACATTAGAAGTAACCAAATACCCATTGGAAGTACTCGTAAAATTCGGAATCGTCCAAAGCCCTGAGCCACAATCTGTTATTACGGCAGGTACAATATTATTAACTCTAAATTGCGCCCATGCACATTCAACACCTCCTTCCGCTAACCAATGTGCTTGTCGAGATTTTATTTCGTTTTGCGCAACTTTTATTTGAAAAAATACACCTTTGGATGATGCTAATGATGCAATTAAAGCAAGTAATAAAAGTATAGAAGTCACAAGCAAAGTGGTATAACCGGAATAGCTATATTTAGATGTCATTGCCAATTCCTTTGTTTGATAGAAAACTCCGCAACTTCACTAAAGACTCCATCAATCGTTTTCAAACCTAACTTAACGCTCGTGACCGAACTTACATTTCCTCCATTAGTCACTGTTTCTGAACTAACGGTGAATTGGGTAACTTGGAAAATATCATCATCAAATAGAGAACGACAAAAATCTATACCATCAAAAGATAATATTTGTGTTTGAGACACAACGCCTTTTTCACATATAAAAAACCGAGTATCTCTCTTCTCATACTTAATATTTCGATAGTCTTCATTGGCAGCTGAGTCCTCTTTAAAATACACAAGCCCTACAGAAGAGGCGCCGCTCAGCATTATGGTTCCTGTAGCTCCGGATAATTTGAGTGAACTACCTTTCCCACCATCATAACCTGCCCTTTGAATATCTTCTTTCATAACAGATAAAGTGATATTCAGACCTTGCAATAAATTTAGCTCTAAGCTTTTTTCCTTTGCTGTTTTTTGTAAACTCAAGAATATAGAGCCCACTACACTAAGGACAATTAATCCAATTAAAGAACTAATCATCAATTCGATTAAAGAGCTACCTATTTGATAACGTTTGTTAGCACTGACGGTAATCATATAACTTAGCTCCAGAGTTACTACAAATTTTAATCCTTCCGGGAGGGTTGGAGAGCTTTGCTTGTAGTTTTATGTTTTGAGCATTGGTTGGGAAAAACTCTATATTTCCTCCTTGGGGTCGTCCACGGACCTCGTCGAAGCTTATTTTTTGATTATCGTAGCTGTGCTTCAAAGATAATTCAGAGTAGGCGGAGCCGGAAAGGCTTAAAATTACGCCCCCAGAGCCGCTAGACGAGTTAGTTAACTGTAGAGACCATGCACCTTGACTGACAACGACGTTTTTAGCCATAGAGAAATGTATATATAACTTTTGATTTCTCATTACCGCCTCGGACTTACTTTGGCTTAGAAAGCCAGCTAATTCAGTTGCTAATCGCTGCATTTGCACAGTTTGTGAAACACGGCTAAAGCTTGGAGCTGCGAACGCCAATATAATACTCAGTACAGCAACAGTAATAAGAAGCTCCAACAACGTAAACCCGCGAGGCATTTCCCAAATTCCTATGTAAACGGCAAAAGGGCCGTAATTCATCTTGCACAGATGCTATCACCTGCCAAAAATAGGCGGAAAAGTGAAAAGGAAACTACTCGTGATGATTCGAATTTCTCGTTGTAACGGCTACAAAAAAGGATTGAGAGGGATGACATTGATCGAATTACTGGTAGCTGTAGTGATTGTCGGGATCATTGCTGCAGTCGCATACCCCTCTTACACTAATCATGTAATCAAGTCTCATAGGACGGTTGCCTTGAGCGATCTTAGTCGAATTCAGCTAGAGCTAGAGACATCTTATGATGGTGGGTACGACTGGAGTCATATTCTCTCTGGAGGCACATGCACTCTATGTGACTCAGACACAAATAGATTTTCTTTCGATATTGCGAGCTCTGCAAGTACGGCCTATACCATTACAGCAACAGCAAAATCGGCTCTGGGACAAGACGACGACGAGTGCTTGACTGGTTCTAAAACGATTACTTTAACGTCAACAAATGTCGAAAAACCAAGTGATTGCTGGAATTAGGAAGAACACCGAGATGCAAAAAGGCCTGCATTTTAGCAGGCCTTTGTATTTGTGCTTTTCACTAACGTCTTAGCTGGTTAAATCATCAAAGAACTTTTTCACACCGTTGAAAAAGCCTTCTGATTTAGGCTTGTGCTTTGTCGCCGCTTCACCACCACAAGACTCTTCAAACTCTTTGAGCAGTTCTTTTTGGCGTGAGCTTAGGTTTACTGGTGTTTCAACAACCAACTTAACAATAAGATCACCAACACCGCCACCGCGAACGCCTTTCACACCTTTACCACGCATACGGAACATACGACCTGTTTGCGTTTCTGAAGGCACTTTTAGGCTTACGCGACCATCTAGGGTTGGTACTTCAACTTCACCACCTAGAGCTGCCATCGCAAAGCTTACTGGCACTTCACAGTATAGGTTGTTGCCATCACGCTCGAAGATATGGTGCTCTTTCACGTGCACTTGTACATACAAGTCACCCGCTGGTGCTCCCATTTCTCCCGCTTCACCTTCGCCAGATAGACGAATACGGTCGCCAGTATCAACACCTGCTGGGATCTTAACGTTAAGTGTTTTTGTTTTCTGCTTACGACCTTGACCATGACACTCATTACAAGGGTCTTTAATGATTTTACCTTTGCCGTGACAGGTAGGACAGGTTTGTTGCACTGCGAAGAAGCCCTGGCGCATCTGTACTTGACCATGACCATGACAGGTACCACATGTTTCAGCAGATGAACCTTTCTTCGCGCCACTACCATCACAGGTATCACAGTGTACTAGTGTCGGTACTTCGATCTCTTTCGTTACACCACGAACCGCTTCTTCTAGCGTCAATTCCATGTTGTAACGTAGGTCAGCACCTCGCTGGGCACGGTGGCCACCACCGCCACGACGACCACCACCAAAGATGTCACCGAATACATCACCAAAGATGTCGCCGAAATCAGCACCGCCGCCGCCAAAGCCGCCGCCACCGAAACCACCGCCGCCTTGTTCAAAAGCTGCATGACCGTATTGGTCGTACGCCGCTTTCTTTTGAGGGTCGGTCAGAACTTCGTACGCTTCTTTTACTTCTTTAAACTTGTCCGCCGCAGAATCATCACCCTGGTTTCGGTCTGGGTGGAATTTCATCGCTAGACGCTTATACGCCTTTTTGATATCGCGCTCTGAGGCATCACGGCTTACGCCTAATACTTCGTAAAAATCACGTTTTGACATGTTCTTCGTCACCAGTTAATTACTACAAACGGCATCGATTCACCGCTTGGTGTTTGTATCGTTCTAGGTAAGTGCACTTGTCTGCAACATACTTAACTAGAAAGACAGCGTTTACAAACAGACGGGCGTAAGAGTTGCCCCAAACGCCCGCACACGAAGTCTTATCGACCCCAGATGGCTAAGTAGCCATCTGGTTAAGAAATATTATTTCTTGTCGTCTTTAACTTCTTCGAACTCAGCATCTACAACGTCGTCTTCTTTAGACTGTGCACCTGCGTCAGCACCTTGTGCTTGCTGCGCTTGAGCTTGTTGTTGAGCGATTTCCATCAGCTTTTGAGAAGCAGTCATTAGTGCTTGAACTTTAGCATCGATAGCTTCTTTGTCTTCGCCTTTACGTGCTGTTTCTAGCTCAGAAATTGCTGCTTCAATCTTCTCTTTCTCTTCTGCAGGTAGCGCTTCACCAGCTTCTTCTACTTGCTTACGAGTACCGTGAATCATTTGGTCAGCTTGGTTACGTGCAGTTGCTAGCTCTTCGAACTTCTTGTCCGCTTCTTTGTTAGCTTCTGCTTCTTGAACCATTTTCTCGATGTCTTCATCGCTTAGACCGCCAGAAGCTTGGATAGTGATCTTCTGCTCTTTACCAGTCTGCTTGTCTTTCGCAGATACGTGTAGGATACCGTCCGCATCAAGGTCAAACGTAACCTCGATTTGTGGCATACCACGTGGTGCAGGCTGGATGCCTTCTAGGTTAAATTGGCCTAGAGACTTGTTGTACATCGCTTGCTTACGCTCACCTTGTAGAACGTGGATAGTTACCGCGCTCTGGTTGTCTTCCGCTGTAGAGAAAACTTGGTTCGCTTTAGTTGGGATAGTTGTGTTCTTCTCAACTAACTTAGTCATCACGCCACCCATTGTCTCGATACCTAGAGACAGTGGAGTTACGTCTAGTAGTAGTACGTCTTTAACGTCACCAGCAAGTACACCACCTTGAACTGCAGCACCCATTGCTACTGCTTCGTCAGGGTTTACGTCACGGCGCGCTTCTTTACCAAAGAACTCAGCAACTTTCGCTTGAACCATTGGCATACGAGTCTGACCACCAACTAGGATTACGTCAGTGATGTCGTTTACTGATAGGTCAGCGTCAGCTAGAGCTACTTTTAATGGCTCAAGAGAGCGTTGTACTAGGTCTTCAACTAGAGATTCTAGTTTTGCACGAGTCACTTTAATGTTCATGTGCTTAGGACCAGTTGCATCTGCAGTAACGTAAGGTAGGTTTACGTCTGTTTGAGAAGTAGAAGAAAGCTCGATTTTCGCTTTCTCTGCTGCTTCTTTAACACGCTGCATTGCTAGTGGGTCGTTTTTAAGGTTGATGCCTTGCTCTTTGTTGAACTCATCAACCAAGTAGTTGATTAGACGGTTATCAAAGTCTTCACCACCTAGGTGAGTATCACCGTTAGTTGCTAGAACTTCGAATGTTTTCTCGCCTTCAACTTCATCGATTTCGATGATTGAAATATCGAATGTACCACCACCAAGGTCGTATACCGCGATAGTGCGATCGCCGCCTTTCTTATCAAGACCGTAAGCTAGCGCAGCTGCTGTTGGTTCGTTGATGATACGTTTAACTTCTAGACCTGCGATACGGCCAGCATCTTTTGTCGCTTGACGCTGAGCATCGTTAAAGTAAGCAGGTACTGTGATAACTGCGCCAGTTACTTCCTCACCAAGGAAGTCTTCAGCAGTTTTCTTCATTTTCTTAAGAACTTCAGCAGAAACCTGAGGAGCTGCCATTTTTTGGCCTTTCGCTTCTACCCAAGCATCACCGTTGTCAGCCTTAACGATTTTGTAAGGCATGATTTCGATGTCACGCTGAACTTCTTCGTCTTCAAAACGACGACCGATTAGACGCTTAATTGCAAATAGCGTGTTTTCTGGGTTAGTTACTGCTTGACGTTTCGCTGGTTGACCTACTAGCGTCTCACCGTCAGTGTAAGCAATAACCGATGCAGTAGTACGTTCGCCCTCTGCGTTTTCAATTACACGTGGTTTGTCGCCGTCTAATACAGCAACACATGAGTTAGTAGTACCTAAGTCAATACCAATGATTTTACCCATCTGGCTATCTCCGAATAAATTCTATTTTCGTTTGGTTATAACCCCAATGTGGGGGGAGGAGAATCGGGTTTCAACCCTTGCTCACAAACAAAAATAATCAATGTTTGCTTCTCTATGCCACATAGATAAGGGCGGCAAAATGCTTTTCAAGGGCAGAATTAAAAAAAAGCGTCTTTTTTCGAAATTTATGTGTTTCTTTCTGATTAGTTGGGAACTCGTCACACTGCTGTAGCGCAACAAAACGTCATTTCCCAGATAAATTTATTTATGTCCGACTCTTCCTAAATAAAAAACGAACTCATAAGAGCTCGCTTCAATATTAGGGTTAAAATAAATGATTCAAGGTATTAGGCGTTCGCTTGAGCAGGCTCAGCATCAACACCTTCTTCTTTACCTATCTCACCTTCTGTTTTTGCAACAATGGTGTTCACTGCCGTGTCGCCGACAACGTTAGATGATGTACAGAACATATCATTAATACGGTCGACCGCTGCAATGATTGCTAAACCTTCAGGTGGTAAACCTAGTTGGTGAAGCAAAACGCCTACCATTACCACGCCGCCCCCAGGAACGCCGCCAGCACCAATAGATAACAGAAGAATAGTTAAGCCAAGTGTGAAGATGTCTGCGGTGTTAATTGGCTGGCCAAAAGCGTTCGCAACAAACATCGTTGCTAGAGCAATATAGATAGACACACCAGACATATTCATCGTTGCGCCCAGTGGTACACCGAAGCCAGCAACCGATTTAGAGACCTGAAGCTTTTCTGTCAGTGTGCGCATCGTTACCGGGATAGTCGCGTTTGAGCTCGCGGTAGATAGAGAGAAAAGAATCTGCTCACGAGTTGCACGTAGGAAAGTCTTTGGAGAAGTTCCTGTCGCAATACTCACTGCCATTGGGTAGAAGAAGAAGATCCAAAACACCAACATCGCAACCACCAAAGCCACGTAACCAGCAACGGACATTAATGTATTGGCGTTTAGCGTTGCACCTAGTTGAATCATTAGTGCGAACACACCATATGGTGCAAGACTCATCACTAATCCAACCAATTTCATCATGATTTCATTTGCCATTTTGAATGTGCGAATAGCTGGGCCACCACGAGAATCCAAAGCTTGAATTGCAAGCCCCGTCAAAATTGCCATAAAGATGATTTGCAGCATGTCGCCGCTAGCAAACGCTTGTACAGGATTGCTAGGAACAATGTTAACAACTAAAGAGAAAATGTCCGGCGTCTCTGTCGTTGTCAGCTGTACAGCCTCAGATACCGTTCCTGCTAGATTAGCGCCCGCTCCTGGCTGGAAGATCAAGCCGACAGTCAAAGCCGCCGTAATCGCAATGATGGTGTTAAGAATGTAAAGGGTAAAAGTTTTTCCACCAAGACGACCAAATGCACTGATGTCTTTCAAGTCAACAATGCCGCATACGATTGAAACGTAAACTAAAGGAACAACAAGCAATTTGATCAGTGAGACGAACATGCCGCCAACACCTTCTGCTGCTCCAAGTAGGTATGTATCAAAAATCGCAATACCGCTAAATAAGTACTGAATTGCTGTCCCCAGCACAAGGCCGGCAAACAAGCCTATAAAAATCTTACTAGAAAGCGATTTATCCATTATAAATCTCCGATATGTTGTGTTTACTATTTACATTTTTGTAGTTATATATGCTTACTTTTAAAGCATTAGTCGCAAATCATACA
Organism: Vibrio sp. Vb0598; assembly: GCF_033338935.1. NCBI lineage: Bacteria > Pseudomonadati > Pseudomonadota > Gammaproteobacteria > Vibrionales > Vibrionaceae > Vibrio > Vibrio sp. Vb0598. Next base: position 84,290 of record NZ_JAWOTP010000020.1, read on the forward strand.
CACCGAAGTTACAAAATAAAGTGATAATTTACATTTTTGTTAACGAAATTGTTTTGGAAAAAATGACTATATTTACATTCCTATGCAGAACAAACATTCACACAGCGAATGATTACAACCACTTATAGCCCTTTCCGTTAATAAACACGCAGCGAGATGAGAGAAAATCTCCTATAGGAAAATAATTAACCAATAGGAAAAAATATGAAGGGGATCAAATTTTCATTTATCGATATACAACGAAGTTCGATGCAGTCATTTATGTTTAAAACAAAAAAGCGCCCATCAAAAATGATGGGCGCTTTTATATTTAAAAAACAGGTAGTTAAAGTTACTTAGCAACCATTACCATTGCCGGACGAATCACACGGCCGTTTAGTTCGTAACCTTTTTGCATAACAAACATAACAGTGTTTGATTCATGATCAGGGCTCTCCTGAATCGACATCGCTTGATGGAACTCTGGATTGAATGCTTCACCTTCAGGGTTGATTGCTTTCAAGCCAAATTTCGCGACAACGTCTACAAACGTTTTATGTGTTAGTTCAACGCCTTCTAGGAACGGCTTCACAGTTTCATTCTCTGTATCTGCCGCTTGAATTGCACGCTCTAGGTTATCAATAACAGGAAGCAGCTCTTCTGCAAACTTGTTCAACGCAAACTTACGTGCTTTATCGATCTCTTGCTCAGTGCGACGACGCATGTTTTCTACTTCAGCTTTAGAACGCAACACCGCATCTTGTTGCTCTTTTACTTTTGCCTCGCTAGACAATAGTGCCGCTTCTAGTTGAGCAATCTTAGCGTCTGTCTCATCACCAAGCTCTTCAAGCTCAGCTTCAACTTCTTGTGCTTCAGCTTCTACTTTTTCAGCCTCTTCGATGATTTGATCAAGCTCTTCTTCTGTAACTTTGTTTTCTTCGTTGCTCATGATATCTCCAGAATTCAACATAATGCCCTTAAAGCCATGCGCGTTTTTGCGGGCTTTAACCACATAAAAATTCGCATATTTAGGTGACTTGCCATTATTATGGGGATGAAGATTCCTGATTCAAGCCTCTTTAATGCGGAAATGCTATGAAAAATCCATGTAACGTGATCGCGATTATCGGAAAACCAAGAGATCAACAAGCAATTCAAACTCATAAAGAGTTGTACCAATGGTTGACCTCTGAGGGCTATAAAGTATTCATTGACGATCGCCTTGCCGCAATACTGGATGATATCCCACAGAGTCAGTTTGCTAGCTTAGTTGAACTAGGAAAAAATGCCGATCTAGCCATTGTGGTTGGTGGCGATGGCAACATGCTAGGTGCAGCAAGAATTTTATCCCGATTTGATGTACCAGTTATAGGCGTGAACCGCGGAAATTTGGGCTTCTTAACTGACTTGAACCCAGACGACTTCCAAGCGTCTCTGCAAGCGGTACTCGACGGTGAGTACATTGAAGAGGAGCGTTTTCTTTTAGAGGCGGAAGTACACCGCCACGGACAAATAAAGAGCCATAACGCTGCGCTAAACGAAGCCGTACTTCACCCAGGGCAAATTGCTCATATGATTGAATTTGAAGTGTATATTGATGAAAGCTTCGCCTTCTCTTTACGGGCCGACGGTTTGATTGTCTCCACTCCGACTGGCTCGACGGCATATTCACTTTCTGGCGGCGGCCCAATTCTTTCTCCTAGCTTGAATGCCATTTCACTCGTGCCAATGTTCCCTCATACATTGTCGAGTCGACCTTTGGTGGTTGATGGAAAACGTCGAATTAAATTGGTGGTATCACCAGAAAACCGTGGAACACAAGAAGTTAGCTGTGATGGACAAGTCTCACTTCCAGTTACCCCTGGCGACGAAATTCACATCTATCAAAGTCCAAATGTACTAAAGCTCATCCATCCAAAAGACTACAGCTACTATCACGTCTTACGGAATAAGCTTGGCTGGTCTAGTAAATTGTTCTAACACTTGTTACTCAGGGTAATAACTTCAATAAAAAAGCCAGCAGCTCAATTGCTACTGGCTTTTGGCTTTCTTAGACAAGAAATAGACACAAAGTAGTGAGGCGACACGATATTTGTCATCATTAAAGAGAAGCTTATAAATTTTGATCCTGTGGGCAAACTTTACACAAAAGATAGAAAAGCAAATTCAATGATCTATGTCCGGTGATATTCTCACCATGAAATAGAGTATTAACTCTATTTCATACAATCAATAAAGGACATATTATGAAGAAAACCATCATTCTGTCTGTTCTCAGTACATTAGCACTTATTGGCTGCCAATCAGAGGAAACGCAAGTCAACAGTGTATCCAACGCAAAAGCGGAAGATATCACTAAGACGAAGCGTGCCCTAGCTCAACAATTGAGTGAGAACTATGCTGCCATTGAACCCATGTTGAGAAGAGATATTACTCCGCAACAGACTAACGTGTCTGTATCAGCATTTGTTAAGCAAAACCCTAACTCAGAGTTCAGCCGCCAGCTTGTACAAGCTGACACTCAAATTCGTAGCTGGAAAGGTATTTCTGAATACTCAGATCAGTTGTTAGAAGTTCGCTTGGCAAATGAAGCCATGATAACAGCATGGCAAAGTGGCGAGGTCGAGCCATTATTTGCGTTTGAACCAAGTGGTGATGATGAGAATTGGCAATACATCGAAGCATTTGATGTTTATGGCAACATCCATCAACTCGATGTTTACCAGCTCCCTGAGGTACCTGTACTTGTCGTTGATAACAATAGCTCTGCAGAGCTAAAAGCAGGCTTGCAAGCTATGCAAGCTGAGATGAAAAAACTCGGTCAACCAGCTTTAGTTCAACCATATATTGCTGATGAACAACGCCAAAATACACCGTTATTGTCAAGTAGCGCAGTGGGCGAAGCGGCTCCAATTCAAACCACGCAGTTGAAAAAGATCCGTCTAGCCGATGACAAAGAACCTTGGATCTCTGGCAAGGCAGAAATCTACGCTATCGTAACGGGCGTCAATCCAAGTCGTGATGAACCTACTCTCGATTTGGTGGAGCTTCCATACTTAGACTACGATAACCAAGATTACTATCCAAATCAGATCATTATTCACTGGTCTCGTTACCGCTGGGGTGCGGCAGACATTGTGCTCATGGAGCAAGATGACGGCACAGACTATAAACAATTGGCAAAACTCCTTGTTCAAGTTGCCGAAGAAGTATTGAAAGCGATTCCAGATCCAGAAGTTCAGGCTTACGCGATTATTCCGCAAATCACGAACAAGATCATCGACACTATCCCCGATGGTGTACTCACGAATGATGATGACTTCGTCGACGTATACTACACTCTAATGCAAGACACTTCATACGTGGATCACCCAGGTGCGGGTGTGAATGCAGTCGTCACGCTAGAACCACTAACGATTAACCCAACTCGTCCGTAACCTGTTCAATTTTAATGAGTCGTTGTAATCACATCGGCTCATTTTTCCCACTTCATCACAAAAAACAGCCTACAAAGAAAATTTTCCTCACCTGACTTTACTGTATAAAGAAACAGTATATACTGTTCTCTTATACAGTATTGTTCAGTTATACAGGTAAATAAAATGCTGGCTCATCTAAGTGTTAATAATTTTGCGATTGTTAAGTCTTTACAACTCGAGCTTTCTAAGGGCATGACCACCATTACAGGTGAAACAGGCGCGGGTAAATCCATTGCTATCGATGCTTTAGGGCTCTGCTTAGGCGGACGAGCCGATGCCGGCATGGTGCGACAAGGTGAAGAGAAAACCGAAGTTAGCGCCGCTTTTTTATTGGACAACAACTTACATGCAACACGTTGGTTAGAAGATAACGATCTGCTAGATGGCAGTGAGTGTATTTTGCGTCGTATTATCACAAAAGAAGGCCGCTCAAGAGCCTTCATTAATGGCAGCCCTGTTCCACTATCACAACTCAAATCTCTAGGGCAGCTACTTATCAATATCCATGGGCAGCACGCTCATCATCAATTGATGAAAAGTGAGCACCAAATGGCCATGCTCGACCAATATGCTGGGCATTTAAACCTACTAAAAAGCACACGAAGTGCTTACCAGCATTGGCGTCAGGCAGACAATAACCTCAAGCAACTAAAAGAAAATAGCCAGCAAAACCAGGCGCAAAAACAATTGCTTGAATACCAAATCAAAGAACTAAATGAGTTATCGCTAGGTGAAGAAGAATTTGCAGAGCTCGAGCAAGAGCACAAACGACTATCCAACAGTGGTGAACTCGCCACTACCTGTCAGCAAGCCATCGAACTTATTTACGAAGGTGAAGAAGTCAATGCGCTTGGTATTTTGCAATCGGCCAATCACTCCCTAATTCAATTAGCCGAATTAGATGAAAAGCTATCTGAGCTACCTAACATGCTGTCAGAAGCAATGATTCAACTTGAAGAAACGAAGAATGAATTACGCAGCTACTTAGATGGCATCGATGTTGATCCAGCTCGTATGGCTTATGTAGAAGAACGTTTTTCTAAAGTGATGTCTGTAGCTCGTAAACACCACGTAATGCCAGAAGAACTCTACCAGCATCATCAAGATCTTCTGGCCCAAGTAGAAGCGTTAGATTGCTCCGATGAACGTTTAGATGAACTTGCTCAAGAAGTAGAACACAAGTACCAAAGCTTTCTAACACAAGCAGAAAAACTGCACAAATCACGCAGCCGTTACGCAAAAGAACTGAACAAACTGATCACACAAAGCATGCACGAATTGAGCATGGAGAAAGCAGTATTCAGTATCGAAGTTAGCAATGACAACACACACCCATCGCCGCTTGGCATGGACAGCGTGTGCTTCTTAGTATCGACCAACCCGGGACAACCATTACAACCTATAGCAAAAGTTGCGTCAGGCGGTGAGCTATCACGCATCTCTCTAGCGATCCAAGTGATCACCGCTCAGAAAGTAGATACACCAAGTTTAATCTTCGATGAAGTGGACGTAGGTATTAGTGGCCCAACAGCTGCCGTAGTGGGCAAAATGCTACGCAAGCTTGGCGAATCTACTCAGGTATTGTGTGTCACTCACCTCCCTCAAGTTGCCGGATGCGGCCATCAACAAATGTTTGTAGCTAAGCAAACCAAAGCAGGCCAAACCGAAACCCAAATGCACGCATTAGATGAACAACAACGTGTGGCAGAATTAGCTCGCTTACTTGGGGGTAGTCAAATAACCGACTCAACGTTGGCAAACGCAAAAGAACTGCTTATCGCCGCTTAATAAATCGACAAGGGATGAGAAATGGATATCAGAGCAATACACAAAACCAACTGCTTAGATCTCATCCCTATTTTTATTGAGTTAGAACATTACTACTTCAAAGAAAAAGCTTCATCAAAACACGATCTGGTCCATTATCTAAAGAACCAAGTTTTCTCTGAACATTCTGGCGTTCATATCATTGCGGTTTACGATAATGATGACGTCGTAGGCTTTGCATCTTATACCGTCATGTTCCCTGCCCCAAAGCTCTCAGGGCAGATGTACTTAAAAGATCTGTTCGTATCTTCGAAGGTTCGAGGAAAAGGGGTTGGTCTCAAGTTAATGAAGTATCTGGCATCTTTGGCGATCAAGTGTGGATGCCAAAGGTTGGACTGGACAGCTGAAAGTAGTAACCCTACCGCAGGTCAGTTTTACCGCTCAATTGGTGCAACACTAATTCATGAAAAAGAGTATTATCGTTTTTCAGGTGATGCATTACGCGAATTCGCCAAAACCGACTAACGAGTCACTAGGCTTGGCTCACCGCTGAAAGCGTCCATCACCCTACTTCCGATTGAAATTTGCTCTTCGTCACCTAACTAATACGTCATGTGGTGACATTTACCGTCTAATATCGGTGAATAAATGCAACTCAACTCAAAATTCGTTGTCAGATTGTCTACCATACGACGCATAGCTTTTTACATCTGCGTCGAGCTTGTTTATTATCAGCGCAGTATTTTAAAGGTTACTAAGAAATTATTATGCAATTAAAGAAGTGGTTAGTTGCCGTACCATTAGCAATGACATTGCTGACAGGATGTTCGGTATTGGAAAGACTGGTTTATCGTATTGATATCAACCAAGGCAACTATGTAGAACAAAGTGCGGTTGATAAATTAAAGTTTGGGATGACTAAAGCACAGGTTCGCTTCGTATTAGGGTCGCCAATGCTTATTGAAAACGGCTATCCAAACACTTGGTATTACATCTATCATCATACTCCTGGCCATGGCGAACCAGTACAGAAAGATCTGATTGTAAACTTTAATGACCAAGGCACGCTCGCAGACATCAGTGGTGACTTTCCAAAAAGTGACGCATTTTACGAGCAAATTCAGTAAACTGACTTTTGCAAAAAAACCTCCCGTTTGGGAGGTTTTTTATTATATAGAAATCATGTTAGTCAAACTTTGAGTAACTCACATGAGCTATTGGGTTAATATTAATCCTGCTTATTTTTACGTACAGAACTAGGCTTGCCACCGGTGACTGGGTCTGCACTCCCCTCGGTTTTAGCCTGCTCCGCCCGCTTACGGCGAATCTCTTTCGGATCGGCAAGTAACGGACGATAAATCTCTATTCGATCTCGATCTCGAACGGTCGCATCCAACTTCACGTTACGACTAAACACACCCACTTTGTTCTTGGACAAATCAATTTCAGGGTACAACTCCAATACACCGGATTGTCGAATGATCTCTTCTACCGTTGCGTGATTATTTACCACTAAGTTAAATACACGCTGTTCATGAGGAAGAGCATAGACAACCTCAACGTGAATCATATCTGACTCAATACTCATAACACTCGTAGACCTGTTTTGCGCGTTTAGTAAATGCATTTACCATATTACTAGTAAGCTCGTTAAAAATCTTACCGAAGGCCATCTCAATCATTTTACTTGAGAATTCAAACTCAAGCTTTAGTTCAACCTTGCAAGCTTGTTCATCTAGCGCGGTAAAAATCCAACCACCACGCAACGTCTTAAACGGGCCATCCACCAAGTTCATCATAATTGCCTGACCGGGGATCAACTCATTTGAAGTCGTAAACGTTTTGCTGATTCCAGCCTTCGCCACATCGACAGAAGCCACCATACCATTCCCCGAAGACTCAATGATTCTAGAGCCCGAGCAACCAGGCAGAAATTCAGGGTATTTAGCAACATCATTAACCAGATTGAACATCTGTTCGGCGCTAAAAGACACAAGCGCAGAACGGCTGACTTGCTTCATACATACTCCTATCGATACATGTACAGATTTAAAGCTACTCGCCAATTTTACTTTTATTCCACGATTGCGCAAATAAAAGGATTTCCTATCCGATATCCAACCCGTATAATGACGCTATTATGGCAAAGAAAAAAACGAAACAAAAAGCGGGTAGCAATACTATCGCGCTGAATAAAAAAGCTCGCCACGAGTATTTCATCGATGATGAAATCGAAGCTGGCTTGGAGCTCCAAGGTTGGGAAGTGAAAGCCCTTCGCCAAGGTAAAGCCAATATTTCTGAAAGTTACGTATTTATGCGTGACGGTGAAGCCTTTGTGAGTGGCATGACAATCACTCCTTTAAATCAGGCATCGACACACGTTGTGGCGAACCCTACACGTGTGCGTAAACTACTAATGAGTCGTCGTGAGCTGGATAACCTATTCGGACGTGTAAACCGTGAAGGTATGACATTAACGGCCCTCTCACTGTACTGGTCTCGCTCTTGGGTGAAACTAAAAATTGGCGTAGCAAAAGGTAAAAAGCTGCACGATAAACGTACGGATCTAAAAGAAAAAGACTGGGCAAGAGAAAAAGCACGCGTCATGAAGAGCGCGCTGCGTTAATCTTGACCACTTAAACGCATAGTACTGGACAGCCAATGCTTTTCTGTTACTATGCGAATATTACCTGGGGCTGATTTAGGATTCGACGGGAATTCAGAAGTCTGAGGTGCATGCCGAGGTGCGGTAGGCCTCGTTAACAAACCGCAAAAAAATAGTCGCAAACGACGAAAACTACGCACTAGCAGCTTAATAACCTGCTAAGAGCTCTCTCGCCCTAGCTTCCGCACGTAAGACGGGGAACAACGAGGGATCAAACCCAAACGCGCTAGCCCGGACTCTCCCGCCTGAGAGATGAACGGCGAATTTTAATTCAGGCTAGTCATTCATTAGCGTGTCGGTTCGCAGGTGGATGGCGAAATTAAAGATCGACTAAGCATGTAGTACCAATGATGAACGGTTTTCGGACGCGGGTTCAACTCCCGCCAGCTCCACCAAACGTTTGGAAAAGGCCACCTTCGGGTGGCCTTTTTTGTATCAACTAAAATAGTCTCTTTTTTCAAACATTCATGCTTTCTGAAATCTTACTACATGGATTACCGCATACCTTTGGCCCATGTAGGTTTACAAACTCGTTGAGTATTAATCAGTAAACAAGAAGTTCATAAGTACTAATCAAAAAGGCAGAAAGCATGGTACTAAAAGCCCTGCAACTTAAAAGTCTTCTGCTTACCTATCCTTTCTAAGAGATAACTAGATCTAAGTCTAAAGTCTATACTCATCTCCCTCGATGAATTGATTGATGTATTCATTGTTAGTCCCTACTCGCTTGTTTCATTACAACTCTATAGATGTAATGACTACAAACAGTAGTTACAAAAAATAATGTAATTCTAATCACAAAGTTAACCTTAGATATTGAACAGAAACACAACATATATAGATTTTTAAATTTCAAAATGAAAATATTGTTGTGAAAAATTAAGTTGCTGGAATTATTACAGTCATATTAGTGAGCATTGTAATGAATTTTGAAGAAAGTAAATTGAATGACGAACACGTTAATCAATACACACCGCAAATCAATGGTGTGTTAACAAAGAAAGGAAAACCACTTAGTAGCCTAAAGGTTAGCCTTAGTATTGGTTTAAGCATGTCAGGGAAATCAATAGACTTATCAACATTCACAGACAGTACTGGTCGCTTTGAGTTTTCTCCAGTCTATGAAAATAAAGACGTCATAAGCACTCCTCTCATTGATCGCTATGTAACTATTGTTTTAGTCGCAGAACTCAGCAATGATGAAAGTACTATTATTTGGGAAGGAAGCTTTGATGGTTATAAAATAGAGGATTACGTAAAAAATAACATGGCTAACCTTGCTTGTGACACTGAGAACCCTCTTAAGTACTTTGCTTTTTCAATTGATGATGAAGAAAACGATGACTACTACGTGAACAGCCAATGTAACTTATTTGGTTATATAGACTCTGACTTGTATGGAAATTAAATAATGCACTCATGATGCAACTCCAGTTCCTATGTCTCCTCTTTGGCCATTCATTCACGGGGGCATTGAGTATCGGTTAGAAGGAGGTTCTGGTATCGACTTCCACGCTCATGGACTAGAAAAAAATCTGTTCCGGGTTATGTCAATACCGCTACAAGTAATGAGTGATCGGCACTACAATCTAAGCCTTAAACTTACCTAGAACGTAACATATTTCTTGACTTCAACAATAGATATAACGCTCGGATGACTGATGATCTGGTAATTAAAATAGCTCTTCACCTTTGAATTTACTAAGAATTTCAGGTTTGGGTCATATAATACAACAGATGCGACTGCAGGCCTTACTACTTGGGTTCAATTAGCTAATTTCAGATCTAAAAATAAATGTAAAGAACACGTTCTCGGTATTATAGGCCACATAAATGTAATGTCAGACAATGCGGAAATTGACCTATCTAATATTACTTGCAGAGCAATAAAGCTTTGTTTTTCAAGGTTAGTAAAAAGGCTAGACAGTCATGCTAGTAATGTATTAAATACCCTGGAGTAACAATAAAATAAATTAGCCATCGTTTTATATATACGCTTCATCGGCCTTAAATTATTTGAGTGATAAATAATAAAAGTGCGAAGCTATTCTGCTTCGCACTTTTATTGGGTCCAGCACGGCTAACTATATTAGAAGCGATACTCTACACCTAGTGATGCTTGGTTAAAGTCTGTTTCCGTGTTTGCACCGTTCGCGACATTCTCCGCATTGAGTTCTACGTCGTACCACATATATTCTGCGTTAACTAAGAAGTTATCAGTAACTTTAAAACCGACACCAGCACCAGCGAATACACCTTCATCATCTTTGTTGCCTTGGAAGCCCGCAACGTTGTAATCCGTCGAGTACCACATTTGACCGCCTTTTGCGTAAAGGTCGACACGATCAGCAATGGGAGCGGTAACTTTTATAGCCGCTGTATAGCCGTCTGTTTCGGCATTTGCTAGGTTATTACCATAGCTACCGAAATCAATGTAACCACCTTCCAACGCTAAGTAAGGATTAAAACGGTAACCAACTAAACCTTGAATAACATCGCTGTCATCATCAAAGTCATCTTGTCCATCAACTTTTAAGTAACCGTAGTTGGCGCCAACATATACACCATGATCGTTGGAGTCCGCAGCATGTGATAAAGTACTAAACGTTGCTAAAGAAAAAAGGCTAATCAAAGTAACAACATTGCTTTTCATTTCGTTCTCCTAATATAAGTTCCATTGAAGGTTCGAATAGTAAAGAGCAAATGCAATGCCAACTTTAAATTAATGAAAAATATATTTAATTTTATAGAATACTGACAATCCTCTAAAGATCGCCGAACAAAAATAGAAAAAAGAGCTGTCTGTTTACTTTATATAAACAATACTAAATTGGGGTTAATCGCTGATGTGAAAAAGATTCTTGTTAATTTGTAGATTTTTCAAAGAAATTAAATAAACATCTAAAATACTCTTGTAGATTAATCCGTCAAAAAACGCTTAGCTAGTTTTTATAAGAAAGGAAGCTAATCACACATACGTTGCATCTTACTTTGCTTCAAGCCGTGAATATTCTACTCTTTGCCTAAGCAGAGTTTAATGGAACAGAAGTATGTTAAAAGGCAGTGAATACCCTTCTATTCGAGCATTAAGGACGTTTGTCGCGGTCTCTAATTACCTCAGTTTCTCTAAAGCAGCGGATGCCCTATGTATTACGCAAAGCGCAGTAAGCAAACAAATCGCATCGCTGGAGCAATTGGTGGGTTTACCTTTAATACAAAGAGGGGCGAGTGGTATTGAGTTAACCGAAGAGGGCAAGCGTTATCTGCCGCAAGTCACAGAAGCTTTGGAGCTTATTCAGCATGCAACTGCCAACTTAATCCAGTCAGATTCAAAGCAAGAATTACTCACCGTGGACGTAACCCCTTCTTTTGCCAGCCTTTGGTTGATACCTAATATTGATGACTTCCACCAGCAACATCCTAACATTCGAGTAAGAGTCTGTACCGGGGATGGGAACGTCAAAGATTCGAGCAACGAAAGTGACTTACATATTCGCTGCCTTCCATTATCCACACATTATGAATACAGCCACTTACTGTGCGAAGAAACATTGTTATTAGTCGGTTGCACAAATGCTCCTGCAATTGAGAGTGTGCACGCTGTTAGTAATTATCCGTTTATACCTCAAATCACTCGCCCTCAGCTATGGGAGCAATTTAAAGCTGTCTACACTGTAGAATCTCCCGTTACCTATCAACCTGTAGGCGTCGAACATTTTTACCTAGCTTGCGAAGCTGTCAGAATGGGAAAAGGGCTCGCCTTGCTTCCCGATTTTATGGCGCAGTATTCGATTTTAAGAGGGGACATTCAGCATGTTCTCAACCTTTCTTTACAGAGCGGTTATGGTTATTACGTGATGATTCCAAATTATCGACTTTCGGCTAAAAAAGTAGCGGTGTTTCACGAATGGCTGAAGAGCAAGCTAAGTTAATGTTATTTCTTTAAGCTCGTTTAGGTAAACCAAAACAACTCAAAGACTTCGGTATCTGTCTGCTCAAATTTATGGCATTCTCATCCATACTATTTAAAAAGGATAAATGGATAGTAGGATATGGACAGCAACACGCCAAGAC
>NZ_JAWOTP010000021.1:0-86977 GCF_033338935.1 Vibrio sp. Vb0598
CGGATAAATTTGCATCAAAAGCGGTCAAAAGAGCACGTTATTTCTACAGTTCTCTGAATTTATCTGCGAAAAGAGCCACTTTTTCCCAATTGGTGTACTCCACCTCTTTGGTCGTATCAGTTTCGCCACCCGTCATCGACATAATGAACCTAATCATAGTTCTGTCGAACCAGCTGTAACGTGGGTAATAAAGTGCACCAGCAAAAACACCGATTAGCGTTGGTTTCCAAGGCGACTTAATTAGGAACTTGTGAATGTAGGCACTACCTTCAGGTGTATCCTTTCCTTGGTCCTCTTTACGAGCGGTTAGGTTTACGCAGAAAAATGCCACTTTATTTTGCTCCAATTGATTGAGGTTTCGCTCAATAAACTGGTATAGCTTTTTATTAAGATGGCCATAGCGAATAGAGGCGCCTATCAATACTCTGTCGTATTGGCTGAAGTCAATCGTCTCGACATTATGTAAATCCACCAGCTCACAATCGAAATCTGGAAGTTGTTCATCTATATAGTGGAGAATTTTTTTAGTCTGCCCTTCGCGGGAAGAGTATAGAAATAATGCTTTTGCCACGATTTCCCCTTAGCTACGCCAAAACGTCGGCGTAAGTAGAATAAGTAAGGTAAAGATTTCCAAACGACCAAACAGCATAGAAACTATTAATACCCATTTTGCTTTGTCGTTAACATCACCAAAGTGAAGCGCCACTTCTCCCAAGCCAGGACCGAGGTTGTTCAGAGTCGCAGCCACCGCCGAGAACGCACTGAGCTCATCCATTCCTGTTGCAATCAACCCCAACATACAAACCACAAATACCAATGCGTATGCGGAGAAGAAACCCCAAACCGCATCGACAACACGTTGCGGTAGGGCACTGCCACCTACTTTGATGGTGTAAACCGCGCGTGGATGGACTAAACGTTTTAGTTCACGCGCACCTTGTAAGGTAAGAAGCAGGATACGGATCACTTTCATGCCGCCGCCTGTTGAACCAGCACAACCACCTATAAAGGAAGAGAACAATAACAGCACAGGTAAGAAGAGCGGCCAATCCGCAAAACCTGTTGTCGTAAAGCCCGCTGTTGTGGATATTGATACGGTTTGGAACAGAGCCTGATCGAAAGCATCGTATGTCGATGTGTAAGAGTGATGTTTCAGTAATAATAGAAAGCAAATGATAAATAGCAGCACTTGAATAAACAAGAAGGCGCGAAACTCAGGATCTTTCCAGTAATACTTGGGATGTACGCCACCTGATGCAAATGCAGCAAAGTGCAGTGTGTAATTACATGCAGATATAAGCAGAAAAACCACCGTAATCAGGTTAATCGCGTAACTATCAAAGTATCCGATGCTGGCATCGTGGGTAGAGAAGCCACCAATGGCAATGGTGGAAAAGCTGTGACTGATGGCATCAAATGGCGTCATACCAGCTAACCAAAAAGCCGAAGCACAGGCGATAGTCAGGCTCAAATAGATGTACCAAAGCGCCTTAGCAGTTTCTGCTATGCGCGGCGTCACTTTAGTATCCTTGACTGGACCTGGGATCTCGGCGCGGTAAAGCTGCATACCACCGATGCCAAGTACTGGCAAAATCGCCACCGCTAATACGATAATTCCCATACCGCCGAACCACTGCAGTAACTGTCGATAGAATAGAATCGCTTTAGGTAACTCATCCAAACCAACAATAACGGTCGCCCCGGTCGTCGTGAGAGCAGAAAACGATTCAAAAAACGCATCTGTCACTGAGACGTTCGGGTTGTCAGCAATGAGAAAGGGGATCGAGCCTGCACTGCCAAGTACTGTCCAGAATAAGACGACAATAAGAAAGCCATCTCGAGCTTTAAGCTCGTGCTTATACCTGCGGTTTGGGTACCAACAAACGGCCCCACAAAACAGCAGAACAAAAAATGTCGTGACAAAAGGCACACCAGCACCATCTCGATAGATCAGCGCAACGAGTGCTGGCGCAAGCATAGTGACACTAAAGAGTGCGAGCAGTAGCCCGACGATTCGAATAATTGAACGAAATTGCATGGATAAATTGACTAGCGAAGCTGTCCCTGTTGCTTCCTGTTTTTCATTATTGTCCGTCTAGCGGAGTGACAATTGCCTTTGCCCCGCTTTTATTGATGATTGCTTGGGTAAACGCGCTCACTTCTCGAAGCTCAATTTCCACCACTAATACGACCTGATCGCTGTATTCAGCCTCGACTTCTATCGCGCCAAATTGCGGCATGATTGATTGTGCGATAGGCATAAACCCATAGTCTAACGTTAGTCTGAGCTTTGTGGTTATTTTTTTCTCAATAGTTTGAAGCAGCTTGAGCGCTTGTTGAACCCCACCCCCATACGCTTTAACCAAGCCGCCTGTACCTAACTTGATTCCACCAGAGTATCGCGTGACCACAGCCGTGATCTCCCCCACCCCAGATCCAGACAGCTGCGCCAGGATTGGTTTGCCTGCTGTTCCGGACGGCTCCCCATCATCACTAAAGCCCCATTTCATTGAATCTTCCGGGCGACCAGCAACAAAGCCCCAACAGTTATGTCTAGCATCAGCGTGTTTAGCTTTGATTTGATCAACAAATGCTTTTGCAGCTTCGATACTTGGCGTGTGCGCTAAATAAGTAATGAATACGCTCTTTTTAATTTCTTCTTCAAATTGAGCGGGCTCTGCTGGAATCAGATAAGGCTTGTCATTCATAGGATTATGGATTCAGGTCTATTTGCCTGAAGTCTATCACGAGTGTGATTTACCCGTCGCATAAGATCTGCCACAGCGCACAATGTTAAACACTTGTTTAAAAAATGTATTGAAATTAAACAATCCACGATCCAAACTAACTTTACTGGTCAAACCAGAACAAAAATAAAACGACTTCCTCGATACCTATTTGCCGAGGTACACGGCGTCGTTGAAATAGGTATACAGACAATCCACGATTGTATGTCATGGAGATAGACAATGATTTACCAAGCCGAAACCCTACAGGTAAAGGAAATACAAGATGGTATTGCAGAGCTAAGCTTCTGCTCTCCAAAATCCGTCAACAAACTCGACCTAGCGACATTAGAATCGCTAGATAAAGCTCTTGATGCGCTCATTGCCCATCAAGGCCTCAAGGGGTTGTTGCTCACTTCAGATAAAGACGCATTCATTGTAGGCGCAGACATTACCGAGTTTTTAGGTCTGTTTGCTAAAACGGATGCCGAGCTCGACCAATGGCTGCAATTTGCTAATAGCATCTTTAACAAATTAGAAGACTTACCCGTTCCGACCATCTCAGTGATCAAAGGCCACGCTCTTGGTGGCGGTTGTGAATGTGTGCTAGCAACAGACATGCGTATTGGTGACAAAACCACCAGCATCGGCCTACCAGAAACGAAACTGGGAATCATGCCGGGCTTTGGTGGTTGTGTACGCTTACCTCGCGTTATTGGCGCAGACAGCGCAATGGAAATCATCACCCAAGGTAAAGCATGCCGAGCTGATGAAGCATTGAAAATTGGCTTACTCGATGCTGTTGTAGAGACTGATGCTTTATACGAATCAGCACTACAAACTCTTAACTCTGCAATTAATGAGAAACTTGACTGGCAAGCACGCCGAGCACAGAAAACATCTCCGCTAACGCTGAGTAAGCTTGAATCAATGATGAGCTTCTCCATGGCGAAGGGTCTGGTGGCACAAAAAGCAGGTCCTCACTACCCTGCCCCAATGACAGCCGTTATCACGATTGAAGAAGGTGCTCGCTTTGCACGTAATGAAGCGTTAGACATTGAACGTAAGCACTTCGTGAAATTGGCTAAATCGGAAGAAGCAAAATCACTCGTTGGCCTATTCCTTAATGATCAATACATCAAAGGCATTGCGAAAAAAGCAGCGAAGTCAGCAAGTAAAGACACGCAACGTGCAGCCGTATTAGGTGCAGGTATCATGGGTGGCGGCATTGCTTACCAATCAGCGCTAAAAGGTGTGCCAGTCTTAATGAAAGACATCGCGCAAGCGTCGCTCGACCTAGGCATGACTGAAGCATCTAAGCTGCTGAATAAACGCTTATCTCGCGGTCGCATTGATGGCTTTAAGATGGCGGGTATTTTAGCGTCAATCACACCGAGCTTACATTACGCAGGTATTGAAAACTCTGATGTGATTGTTGAAGCTGTCGTTGAAAACCCGAAAGTAAAAGCAGCAGTTTTAAGTGAAGTTGAATCCCATGTCGGTGACGACACCGTTATCACCTCAAACACCTCAACGATTCCTATCAACCTATTGGCAAAATCACTAAAACGCCCAGAAAACTTCTGTGGTATGCACTTCTTCAACCCAGTGCATCGTATGCCTCTTGTTGAGATCATCCGTGGTGAGCACACCTCTGATGAAACCATCAATCGTGTTGTGGCGTATGCTGCGAAAATGGGCAAATCACCAATTGTCGTTAATGACTGCCCAGGGTTCTTCGTTAACCGCGTATTGTTCCCATACTTTGGCGGCTTCAGCATGCTACTTCGTGATGGTGCTGACTTTACGAAAATCGACAAAGTCATGGAGCGTAAGTTTGGCTGGCCGATGGGACCGGCGTACTTGCTTGACGTAGTCGGCATTGATACCGCGCACCACGCACAAGCTGTGATGGCTGACGGTTTCCCTGAGCGTATGGGTAAACAAGGTCGTGATGCGATTGATGCACTGTTCGAAGCAGACAAATATGGTCAGAAAAATGGTAATGGCTTCTACAGCTACACCATAGATAAAAAAGGTAAGCCGAAGAAAACCTTCTCCGAAGCGATCTTACCGGTACTTGCTGACGTTTGTGCCGATAAGCAGGACTTTGACGATCAGACCATCATTCAACGTATGATGATTCCAATGATCAACGAAGTGGTGCTGTGCCTACAAGAAGGCATCATCGCGACTCCGCAGGAAGCAGATATGGCATTGGTTTATGGTCTTGGTTTCCCTCCATTCCGCGGTGGCGTATTCCGCTATCTAGACAGCGTGGGTATTGCTGAATACGTTGAAATGGCAAAACAACATGCCGAGCTAGGTGCGATGTACCAAGTACCGCAAATGCTGATTGATATGGCGGCGAAAGGTGAAAGCTTTTACGGTGCACAACAGCAAGGTTCTATCTGAGGAGGGATTCTAAAATGACTAATCAAACAAGAAACGTTGTCGTAGTCGATTGTCTACGTACTCCAATGGGTCGCTCTAAAGGTGGTGCTTTCCGTCATACACGAGCAGAAGATCTATCTGCGCGCCTAATGACAGGCATTCTTGCGCGTAACCCACAAGTGAACCCAAGCGAGATTGAAGACATCTACTGGGGCTGTGTACAGCAAACACTAGAGCAAGGCTTTAACGTTGCACGTAATGCGGCGCTGCTTGCTGGTCTGCCGATTGAAATTGGCGCCGTGACGGTGAACCGCTTGTGTGGCTCATCAATGCAAGCGCTTCACGATGGTACACGTGCCATCATGACTGGCGATGCTGAAATCTGCCTAATTGGTGGTGTTGAGCACATGGGGCATGTGCCAATGAACCACGGTGTAGACTTTCACCCAGGTATGTCAAAGAACGTAGCAAAAGCTGCGGGCATGATGGGCTTAACGGCTGAAATGCTGGGTAAATTACATGGCATTAGCCGTGAGCAACAAGACGAGTTTGCCGCTCGCTCTCACGCTCGTGCGCACGCAGCAACCGTAGAGGGTCGTTTTAAAAACGAAATTCTACCAATTGAAGGCCACGCAGCAGACGGCACACTGTTCACTCTGGATTACGACGAAGTGATTCGCCCTGAAACATCCGTTGAAGGTCTATCTCAACTTCGCCCAGTGTTCGACCCTGCAAACGGTACAGTAACAGCCGGTACATCATCGGCGCTGTCCGATGGTGCATCAGCGATGTTGATCATGAGTGAAGAGAAAGCCAATGAGCTTGGCTTGAAGATTCGTGCACGCATTAAAGGTATGGCCATTGCGGGCTGCGATCCTTCTATCATGGGTTACGGTCCTGTACCTGCGACGAAAAAAGCGCTCAAGCGTGCCGGTCTTTCAATTGAAGACATGGATGTGGTTGAGCTAAACGAAGCATTTGCCGCGCAGTCTCTGCCGTGTGCTAAAGACTTAGGCCTGCTTGATGTTATGGATGAGAAGGTCAACCTTAACGGTGGTGCGATAGCATTGGGTCATCCACTAGGCTGTTCTGGTTCACGTATCTCAACAACGTTGATCAACCTAATGGAAGCGAAAGACGCGAAATACGGTCTGGCCACCATGTGTATCGGTTTGGGTCAGGGCATTGCGACAGTATTTGAACGACCATAACAGTTCAAGACGTTGTTGTAGTGATCGAGCCAACAATCATAAGCAAATGAACTAGTACTAAAATTTTTAGTATTACACTTAAGGGCGACAATTGATGTCGCCCTTTGTTTTACATCAAACATGCATGAAGAGCATACATTAAATGCTCAAGTTTCATTTTATTCATAGACAAAGAAGACATACACTTAGACCAGTTGATATCTTGCTGCATGTGACCCAGAGTCATGCTACCGCACAATCGGAGAACCTTATGTTTAATGCTCTAGTTCTAAATCAAGAAGACAAACGTACTATCGCTAACATCGAGCAAATCGATGAAACACAACTGCCTGAAGGCGACGTTCTGATTGACGTTGATTACTCATCGTTAAACTACAAAGACGGTCTTGCGATCACAGGTAAAGGTAAAATCATCCGTAACTTCCCGATGGTGCCAGGTATTGACCTAGCAGGTACGGTAGTAAGCTCAGAAGACGACCGCTACCAAGCAGGCGACAAAGTTGTCCTTACTGGCTGGGGCGTGGGTGAAAACCATTGGGGTGGTATGTCTCAGCGTGCTCGTCTAAAAGCGGATTGGCTAGTACCACTACCAAAAGGTCTAGACAGCAAGAAAGCAATGATGGTTGGTACTGCTGGCTTCACTGGTATGCTGTGTGTTCAAGCACTGCTTGATGCAGGCATCAAACCTGAAAATGGCGAAATCCTAGTAACTGGCGCAAGTGGCGGTGTAGGCTCAGTCGCAGTAACGCTTCTAGCACAGCTTGGCTACAAAGTTGCTGCAGTGACAGGTCGTGTAGAGAAAAACGGCCCGCTACTTGAAAAACTAGGTGCTAGCCGCATCATCGACCGTACTGAATTTGAAGAACCAGCACGTCCGCTTGAAAAACAAGTATGGGCAGGTGCGGTTGATACTGTAGGCAGCAAAGTACTAGCAAAAGTATTGGCGCAAATGGATTACAACAGTGCAGTTGCAGCTTGTGGTCTTGCAGGTGGTTTTGATCTACCAACCACAGTGATGCCGTTCATACTACGTAATGTTCGCCTACAAGGTGTGGACTCAGTAATGTGCCCTACAGAGAAACGTATCGCTGCATGGGAAAAGCTGGTCGAGCTACTACCAGACAGCTACTTCGAGCAAGCGTGTACTGAAGTTGCTCTTGCTGAAGCACCGAAATATGCAGAAGACATCACCAACGGTCAAGTAACGGGTCGTGTGGTTATCAAGCTATAAACACTGACTCAGTGTAAACAGACGAAGAGCCGGCATTGCTGGCTCTTTTTTGTTAGCAGTTCAGTCCCATATCTTCGATACGTTTAGCTATCAGACGGCTACACTCTTCACGCACAATCGTTCTTAACCATTCTTGAGCAGGAGAATGCTCGCAACGCGCATGCCAAATCATCGAGTATTCAAACGGCGTGAATTGGAATGGTAACGGCTTCACCACCAAGTCATAACGCTCGGCAACCAGATACGCCAAGTCCGCTGGCACTGTGATGATAATTGGCAAGGTATCCATGATCGCCAATGCGGCTTCTAAATGATAAGCCCGCAGAACCATTTTACGCTTAGGTTTCTCCATCAAAGCTTGTTCGATCAGCGCTTTAACCCCATCACTGATGGCAATCATGGCATGTGGATGACTCAGATAATCATCCAAGCTCATTTCTTTATCCGCTAATGGATGCTGTTTTGAAAGCATACACAGCACCCCCACTCGCCCCAACACTTCACTGCGTAGAGGCTCCACTGGGCCTGTCGGGCGACAAATCGCTAAGTCTGCACCTTCATATGTTAATTGATCAGATAAGCGGTCGTGTTGCAGTGGCAAGAAGTTAAACGACACATTCGGCGCTTCTTGGTAAATTCTCGGCAAAGCGAACGGTAAGATCGTTTGCATGGCATAGTCGGTGGTCACGATGTTGAAAGTCTGCACGCATTGCAATGGGTCAAACTCAACCGGAGATAACAACTGACGTAAAGACTCTAATGGCTCGCCCAATGAGCGATCGATCTCTAACGCTTTCTGAGTTGGGATCAAATGCTGTCCCTGACGAGTAAACAGCGGATCTCCCAATAAGTCACGCAGACGACCAAGCACACGACTCATTGCCGATTGACTCAAGTTCAGACGTGTTGCTGCCTTACTGACACTGTTTTCCTCTATCAGTACTCGCAACGCAACCAGTAAATTTAAATCTCGGCGATAGATATCTTCCAGTTCCACGAATTAGCCACTTATTTTGTATGTGTTTGGGTAAATTGTACTCTTTAGGCAAAAAAAATCCCGCCTTTCAGCGGGGAAGCCCAAGAAAAATGGGGATAGTGTCGGAATGAAGTGTCGGTAAAAAATAGGTGAGCGTTATTAAAAGCATTCTGATCCAAGCAAGAAGCGCTAATTTTCTTGCTCAGATGCGCCAGACCATCTGCGCATCTCGATCCAAATCCCAATAATAGTGGCAACCATGCCTACAAGAGGCGTCAAAGAGGTGTCAGCTGGCGTCCTGAGTACCAATGCACAAAACGAGATAAAACACAGCACTGAGTAAATCGTAAGTCTGTCTAACGCTGTTAACATTGCCTCTCCCTTGCCAGTTGTTACCAAATTGTTAATTTAAGGTAAAACAAAAAATTCGGTTTGCCAAGTGGTTATTGAATATTTTTTCAACGAAAGTAAAATTCAACGCTCAGTTAGTTACGAGAATCACACTATGAGCTTTAATCCTGAACTGGCAAACAAGACATTAGAGGCGGAAGGACTGCGCTGCCCAGAGCCAGTGATGATGGTCAGGAAGACAATTCGCAACATGCAAGATGGTGAGATTTTGCTGGTCAAAGCAGACGATCCATCCACGACTCGAGACATTCCGAGTTTCTGCCGCTTTATGGACCACCAATTAGTTGCGGCACAAACGGAGCAAGTTCCGTATCAGTACCTGATCAAGAAAGGATTGGAATAATCTGGTCGAACTAAAAACGGCAGCCTATATTGGCTGCCGTTTGTTTATTCGTCGTATTCGAGTGTGCGAACTTCTGATTGGAGCTTGTTAAGTTGTTTCTTCATTGCCCGCATCTCTTCATGCATAGGAATGATGTGAGCGACACGAATCCACGCTTCTACTGTCAATCCAGTAAGAACGAACGATCCTGCTACAATCGGTAACCACATATCAGTTAGCACCATCGCTAGTAAACACAGCGCTAAACCAAAAGTGAATAAATAACTCTGACTCTTCGGGGACATCCCCATGTAACGTGTAAGCATAAACTTGCCCTCTCGCTATCATTCACACCATTAAACTACCATGACAAGTATGACACTTATATGTCATCCGTCACGCAACGGAACGATTTAGAGTCAGAGTTTGAACTCGCGCAGCACGCCACTAATGATTGATAACTCACATCATTTCACGTGCAAAAAATCAGAACAGTGCAGCCCCTATTGCCAGAGCAATAAACAAAAATGCGGTGATTTTACGGATCAGCCCTAAAGGCATCTTGTCGGCCGACAATTTACCAATCAGGACCACAGGTACATTCGCCAGCAGCATACCGATTGTGGTACCGATAATCACCAAACTTAACGCATTCGCGTATTGCGCCCCTAAGATGGAAGTGGCGATCTGAGTTTTATCGCCTATCTCCGCAACGAAGAACGCGATAAAGCTGGCAATAAATGGGCCTCGATTAGAAATCTGCTCGTCATCATCCAGTTTGTCCGGGATCAGAACCCAAGCCGCCATCGCGACAAAACTGACCACCAGCACCCACTTTAAAATCTCAGGTGATAGATAGTCTGCGACAACCACACCTAACCATGCAGCCAAAGCGTGGTTGGCAATAGTTGCCAAAAAGATTGCTGCAATAATTGGGATTGGTTTTCGGTAACGACTTGCGAGTAATAGAGATAGCAATTGGGTCTTATCGCCAATTTCTGCTAACGCTACAGTAGTAATTGAAATAGCTAAAACGCTCACGACATGCTCATTGGGGCAGGGATTATTATTTTTAACCGAAGACAAACCTCACGCCCCTACCCCGGTTCGTGATGATTTGTCTAAGGTCTTGCTAAACTTGAAAGGCTCCAAGTCTCGAACGCCATGGTGATTTTGCACCAATTATGTTGACGGACGAACCAGATGAAACAGAAACTTCATCAGGTAAGCTACTCCCCAAAGACAGGCGCAATTCTAGCCACCTTTGTTGCGCTTCTCAAGAGCCAAAGCAGGCAAAAACTCCCTTTTAGGAAAAATACAGCAGATAACGCGGTAAAAATTCATTAAAGGAGAAAATCGCCCACGAATTAATCAAGATTAGCTCTACTCCCATGCTCAATATCTGGTTATACTAGATTGTTAATTTATTCAACCGTAATTACTCTTTATCGCCGTTGTTAGAGTTGAAAAACTCGGCATAGATGACGAATTAACGAGTAACAAGAGAATCGCGCGAACCTGACTTATGCAAAAATACGATATCAAAACCTTCCAGGGAATGATCCTCGCGCTGCAGGATTATTGGGCTCAAAATGGTTGTACCATTGTTCAACCGCTAGATATGGAAGTGGGTGCGGGTACCTCTCACCCAATGACCTGTCTACGAGCGCTTGGCCCAGAGCCAATGTCGACAGCTTATGTACAACCTTCACGTCGTCCTACTGATGGCCGTTACGGTGAAAACCCTAACCGTCTTCAGCACTACTACCAATTCCAAGTAGCGCTAAAACCATCGCCTGACAATATTCAAGAGTTGTACCTTGGCTCCCTTGAAGTTCTTGGTATTGACCCTCTTGTACACGACATCCGTTTCGTAGAAGACAACTGGGAAAACCCAACACTAGGCGCATGGGGTCTAGGCTGGGAAGTTTGGCTAAACGGCATGGAAGTGACTCAGTTTACTTACTTCCAGCAAGTTGGCGGTCTTGAGTGTAAGCCAGTTACTGGTGAGATCACTTACGGTATCGAACGTCTAGCAATGTACATCCAAGAAGTAGACTCTGTTTACGACCTAGTTTGGAACATCGCACCAGACGGCAGCAAAGTGACTTACGGTGACATCTTCCACCAAAACGAAGTAGAGCAATCAACTTACAACTTCGAGCACGCAGACGTTGAATTCCTATTTGGCTTCTTCGAACAGTGTGAAAAAGAGTGTAAAGAGCTACTTGAGCTTGAAAAGCCACTGCCACTACCTGCTTACGAGCGCATCCTAAAAGCCGGTCACGCATTCAACCTACTAGACGCACGTAAAGCGATCTCAGTAACTGAACGCCAACGTTACATCCTACGCATCCGCAACCTGACTAAAGCAGTTGCAGAAGCATACTACGCATCGCGTGAAGCTCTTGGCTTCCCAATGTGTAAGAAAGAACAAGCGTAAGGGGTAGAGTAACATGGCAAAAGAATTTCTAATCGAGCTAGGTACAGAAGAGCTACCACCAACGCAACTTCGCACACTAGCTGAAGCATTCGCAGCAAACTTCGAAGCAGAACTAAAAGGCGCTGAGCTTGCTCACGAGGGCGTGAAATGGTTCGCGGCACCTCGTCGTCTTGCTCTAAAAGTAGCAGCACTAGCAGACAGCCAGTCTGACAAAGTTGTTGAAAAGCGTGGTCCTGCGGTTTCTGCAGCATTTGACGCAGAAGGCAACCCAACAAAAGCGGCTCAAGGCTGGGCACGCGGTTGTGGCATCACGGTTGACCAAGCAGAGCGCATGGTTACAGACAAAGGTGAATGGCTACTGTTCAAACAAGAAGTGAAAGGTCAGCCAACGTCTGAAATCGTCGTTGAACTTGCAGCGAAAGCACTAGCAAACCTACCTATCGCAAAACCAATGCGCTGGGGTAACAAAACGACTCAATTTATCCGTCCAGTTAAGACGCTAACCATGCTAATGGGCAGCGACCTAATCGAAGGCGAGATCCTTGGTGTTGCTTCAGACCGCACTATCCGTGGTCACCGCTTCATGGGTGAGCAAGAGTTCACTATCGATTCTGCTGAACAATACCCTGCGATCCTAGAAGAGCGCGGTAAAGTAATGGCAGATTACGAAGCGCGTAAAGCAATCATCCTAGCTGACGCACAAAAAGCGGCAGCAGCGGTTGGCGGTATCGCTGACCTAGAAGATGACCTAGTAGAAGAAGTAACGTCTCTGGTTGAATGGCCAGTGGTACTAACAGCGAAGTTTGAAGAAGAGTTCCTAAAAGTGCCTTCTGAAGCGTTGGTTTACACCATGAAAGGTGACCAAAAATACTTCCCTGTTTACGACGAAA
Source organism: Vibrio sp. Vb0598 (assembly GCF_033338935.1). Classification (NCBI taxonomy): domain Bacteria; kingdom Pseudomonadati; phylum Pseudomonadota; class Gammaproteobacteria; order Vibrionales; family Vibrionaceae; genus Vibrio; species Vibrio sp. Vb0598. Next base: position 12,605 of record NZ_JAWOTP010000021.1, read on the forward strand.
ACAAGAAGCTACTACCTAACTTCATCTTCGTATCGAACATCGAATCAAAAGAGCCTCGTTACGTAATCGAAGGTAACGAGAAAGTGGTTCGTCCTCGCCTTGCAGACGCAGAATTCTTCTTCAACACAGACCGTAAGCGTCCGCTTATCGACCGTCTACCTGAACTAGAGCAAGCGATCTTCCAAAAGCAACTGGGTACGATCAAAGACAAAACAGACCGCATCACTGAACTTGCTGGCTACATTGCTGAGCAAATCGGTGCTGACGTTGAGAAATCAAAGCGTGCTGGTCTACTAGCAAAATGTGACCTAATGACCTCAATGGTATTCGAATTCACCGATACTCAAGGTGTTATGGGTATGCACTATGCTCGTCACGACGGTGAAGCAGAAGAAGTTGCAGTAGCACTGAACGAGCAATACATGCCTCGTTTCGCAGGTGATGAACTGCCATCAAACGGCGTTTCAACTGCAGTTGCAATGGCAGACAAGCTAGACACTATCGTAGGTATCTTCGGTATTGGTCAAGCGCCTAAAGGCAGCGACCCATTCGCACTACGCCGCGCATCTCTAGGTGTACTACGTATCATCGTTGAATACGGCTACAACCTAGATCTTGTTGACCTAGTAGCGAAAGCGAAGTCACTGTTTGGCGATCGCCTAACCAACGACAACGTTGAGCAAGACGTTATCGAGTTCATGCTTGGTCGTTTCCGTGCTTGGTACCAAGACGAAGGCTTCAGCGTAGACATCATTCAAGCGGTTCTAGCTCGTCGTCCGACGAAACCAGCAGACTTCGACCAACGAGTTAAAGCGGTTTCTCACTTCCGTGAACTAGAAGCAGCAGAGTCTCTAGCAGCAGCGAACAAACGTGTAGGTAATATCCTAGCGAAATTCGACGGCGAACTAGCAGCAGACATCGACCTAGCACTTCTACAAGAAGACGCAGAGAAAGCACTAGCAGAAAGCGTTGAAGTAATGACTGAAGCGCTAGAGCCAGCATTTGCTACAGGTAACTACCAAGAAGCCCTAAGCAAGCTAGCTGACCTACGTGAACCAGTTGATGCGTTCTTTGATAACGTAATGGTAATGGCAGACGACGAAGCACTTAAGAAGAACCGTCTGACACTACTGAACAACCTGCGTAACCTGTTCCTACAGATCGCAGACATTTCTTTGCTTCAAAAGTAATTCATTACTCTTCGAAGTGATTAAGAAATAAGTAAAAGGGAAGCAGATGCTTCCCTTTTTTGTTGCCTTCAAACCGATGAAGGTGACGCTTATTATTCATTTTGTGAACAAGACTAAAATTTGTAGGGTGAGACGCGTTTAACTTGTTGGTATAGAGCTCGGATTGTAGAGGCACAGTTTTGCTATAACTGGACTGTTTATTCGGGGGAAGGACACAATGAAAAAAACAATTCTCGCACTCTCTATTGGTCTACTGAGCGCCTGCAGCCAGATTCCAGAAAATGCCATCGTATTAAGCGTTGGTGATGATACCGCTGTTTTTGAGGAAAACTCACAGGGCTTACTTGTCGCCGAGCAAAAACTCGAAAAAGGCAGCTACACCTTTACCATTGCCGACAGTAATCAAAGCTGTGGCAGTAGCTTTGCCCTAGCAGAAGAAGATCGCATCAAGTTCAATCGTCCATTAAAAATGGATAACTGCGCCACTGATGCACAAATGCCGCTGCGCATCTTCAAAGCCAATACCTATCAATTTACGCTCAATCCAACCACCAACGAACTGACGGTAAAAATTAAACCAAAACAGACTCAGGACATCACCTACTCTTGCCCTGTCGCAACTGACACGCCAAAAACCATCAACGTTGCTCAAACCTTTAATGATGGCACTGTCGTTCGTGATGCCTTAACCGAACAAGAAACCACTGTCGCCAATGGCAGCGTCACCATGCAGCCGGGTCCTATGAGCCAAGGTCTATTGCTGCTAGAAGAAGTCGATCAGCAAGCCGATAAACCATTCAGCTGGGATAACGCGACGGTGTACTTCGTCATGACAGACCGCTTCTACAATGGCAACCCAGACAACGACAACAGCTACGGTCGCAGCAAAGATGGAAAATACGAGATTGGCACCTTCCACGGTGGTGACTTAGCGGGTCTAACGAAAAAACTCGATTACATCGAATCACTTGGTGTGAATGCTATCTGGATAACTTCACCACTGGAACAAATCCACGGCTGGGTTGGCGGCGGCGATAAAGGCGACTTTAAGCACTACGGCTACCACGGCTACTACCACCAAGATTGGACCAAGCTCGATGCCAACATGGGTACCGAAGATGAACTCAGAACCTTCGTTGATACCGCCCACAAGAAAGGCATCCGCGTGATTTGGGATGTAGTCATGAACCACACAGGTTATGCGACATTAGCAGACATGCAGGAATTCGGATTTGGTCAGCTTTACCTTGATGACCAAGAAGCTAAAGAAGTCCTTGGTGAAAAATGGACCGACTGGCAGCCAAAATCAGGACAAAGCTGGCACAGCTTCAACGACTACATCAAATACGGTGATAGCGAAGCGTGGGATAAATGGTGGGGCAAAGATTGGATCCGCACCGATATTGGCGACTACGATGCTCCGGGCTACAACGACATCACCATGTCTTTGAACTACCTACCGGATCTCAAAACCGAATCAACTCAGAAAACCGGATTACCAAACTTCTTCCGCAATAAAGACACCAATGCGCAAGATGAGCTGCAAACCCCACGTGAACACCTGATTACCTGGTTATCCGATTGGGTGCGCGACTACGGCATTGATGGCTTCCGTGTCGACACCGCTAAACACGTTGAAATGGAAGCGTGGGCAGAGTTGAAAGCCAGCACCACCCAAGCGCTTGCTCAATGGAAACAAAACAACCCGGACAAAGCCTTGGATGACCTACCTTTCTGGATGACAGGTGAAGTATGGGCACACAGCGTGGTGAAAAGCCCGTATTTCGATAACGGCTTCGACTCCATCATCAACTTCGAGTTCCAATCTGATGTAGCACCAAAAGCGCTGAAGTGTTTCGCTCAACTTGATAATGATTACCGCCGTTATGCAGAACGCATCAATACCGATCCTGAGTTCAACGTGTTGAGCTACCTGTCTTCACACGATACACAACTATTTTGGTCAGCTCGCAGCCGCAGCTTTGATGACCAAGCACGTGCGGCAAATGCTCTGATGCTGGCTCCGGGTGCAGTACAGATCTATTACGGTGATGAGATCGCCCGTGATTTTGGCATTACTGGTTCAGATACTCACCAAGGCACACGCTCAGATATGCCATGGGATAAGATTCATGGCGAACGTGAAGATCTACTGCAACATTGGCAAAAGTTGGGTGAATTCCGTAAACGCCACCCAGCAGTTGCTCAAGGTAAGCACATCACTCGCAATCAAGAAGGTTACTACGCGTTCGAACGCCAATACCAAGACGATAAGGTGCTGATTGTTTACACCGGTGAGTAAATCACACTCTCTCCACCAGCAAGGGAAGCATAAGCTTCCCTTTTTTATTGTTCTTTTTGCCCTTTTGTCTCGTTCCTCTGGTCTGATGACGCACTTTTTTCTTTTTCGGCTTAATTCACACTTTGCGTTAATTACACATTGAGGTAAGGTCAAGGATTACTCGATAAGCCGATAAAACATCGGCATAAACATACACAAAGCAATCACAATGAATTAGGTATAAGTCAGCATGCAGTTCTCAAAGTTTGGTGAAAAATTTAATCAGTATTCAGGTATTACGCAGTTAATGGACGATTTGAATGATGGTCTGCGCACACCAGGTGCCATCATGCTCGGTGGAGGTAATCCTGCCGCCATTCCTGCCATGCTCGATTACTTTCACCAAGCCAGTGAGGAAATGCTCGCCAGTGGGGAGCTCGTCGCCGCCCTCGCCAACTACGATGGCCCGCAGGGTAAAGACGCGTTCGTCAAAGCGCTAGCTCAGTTATTCCGTGAAACTTACGGCTGGGATATTTCCGAAAAAAACATCAGCCTAACTAACGGTAGCCAAAGTGGCTTTTTCTACTTGTTCAACTTGTTGGCAGGTAAACAGCCAGACGGTTCGCACAAGAAAGTGCTACTGCCTATCGCGCCTGAATACATCGGTTATGGTGATTCTGGCATTGATGAAGATATCTTTATCTCTTACCACCCAGAAATCGAGCTGTTAGATAACGGCCTGTTTAAATACCACGTCGATTTTGAGCAACTCGCCGTCGACGACTCTGTTGCGGCAATCTGCGCGTCTCGCCCAACTAACCCAACGGGTAATGTACTGACAGATGAAGAAGTACGTAAGCTGGACAAGCTAGCACGTGAGAACAACATCCCACTGATCATCGATAACGCCTACGGTCTACCTTTCCCGAACATCATCTTTGAAGATGTCGAACCGTTCTGGAATGAAAACACCATCCTATGCATGAGCCTATCTAAGCTTGGTTTACCGGGCGTGCGTTGTGGCATTGTGATTGCGAGTGAAGAAATCACTCAAGCGTTAACCAATATGAACGGCATCATCAGCCTAGCGCCGGGCAGTGTTGGTCCAGCGCTGGCAAACCATATAATTGGCAAAGGTGATCTGCTTAAACTGAGTTCAGAGGTGATTAAGCCGTTCTACAAGCAAAAATCACAACGTGCGGTTGAACTGCTCCAACAAGCAATTACCGATGAGCGATTCCGCATCCACAAGCCGGAAGGCGCTATCTTCTTGTGGTTATGGTTTGATGAACTGCCAATCACAACAATGGAACTGTACCAACGCTTGAAAGCGCGTGGCGTATTGATTGTCCCTGGTGAATATTTCTTTATTGGTCAGCAAGACGAGTGGGATCACGCGCACCAATGCCTGCGTATGAACTACGTTCAAGATGATGAGATGATGCAAAAAGGCATTGCGATTATCGCTGAAGAAGTGGAAAAGGCTTACCGCGAAGGTAAATAGACGGATTGAACTCAGCCGTTCTTCTCTTTGAAATTACGGCTTTGAAATAGCGGATTTGAAAACCCCCAAACTAAAAAGAGCGCCCATATGGCGCTCTTTCTCATTCTATAACCGGGTGGTTAACTGATTAGTTGTTCTCAATCAGGTTGTTGCCACCGATAGCAATCTTACGTGGTTGCATGGCTTCAGGGATTTCACGAACTAAATCGATATGAAGCAGACCGTTTTCCATTGATGCACCCACGACTTTTACGTAATCCGCTAGCTGGAATTTACGTTCAAAATCACGTTCTGCAATACCTTGGTAAACGTAGTTTTTGCCTTCTTCTGCTTTACGTTCGCCCTTCACAATCAACATGTTTTCGTTTTGAGTCAGATCGAGCTGTTCTTCAGCAAAGCCAGCAACGGCCATAGTAATACGGTAGTTGTGCTCGTCTTTTTGCTCAATGTTGTATGGAGGGTAACCGCCAGAAGTATTTTTCGCTGTATTCGCTTCCATCAGGTTTAGCAGACGATCAAAGCCAATTGCATTACGGTATAGTGGTGAGAAATCTACATTACGCATAAATCTATCCTCTTAATTAAGCAATAGTCTTAGTTCAGATGAGTTTCATCCTACTGGCGTGTTTATGCAAAAACCAACGCCGAACTAAGAGATTCTTATCATTCCACTGGCCTTGGTTTGGCTCGGAGACATGATATTGAATCTAAAGGTTTAAGTTGTGTGCTAAAACGCCATATCCTCTTCTGAGCGATCTCGTTTTAGCGATTTAAGAGGGCTGGTCTTCTAGTCTCTAGCAAGCCAGTCACCCTCTTCACAACTAGATATAAGGTCGTCAAAAATGACTTTCAAGGGAAAAAATAAAAAATTTTTAAAGCATCCACTATCCCCTTGAACAGCTTAGTTCCTCATCACTTCACGATCAGTGATAAAAAGCCCGCCGTTCTGGAGGGCTCAATCTACACTTTACTTGCGGGAGGATTTACGCGCTTTTACAACGCCCTTTTCTGCCGCCTTTTCCTGCTTTAGTTTGCGCTTTTCTTTTAGACTCAACTGCGGTTGTTTCTTTTCTTTCTTACTCATGACTTCACCTCTATTTATTGGCACAACAGACAACCACACAGCATTTTCTGAGCTGGTGGCTGCGATTGATGAACAATTTCAGTAATCACAAAGCAGCGTCGCTGATTAAAAATTTCCACTTCGAGCGCATCATTTTTAGCTCGACCTAACAGTCGAGACCCCAAATAAGAATCGACCGCGAGCATACCTGTCATGGGTTGCCCCTTACGCGAGCTGACCAATGTCATGCGATATTGATAGGCGCGTTCAACATCCACTAAGCGAACCGTGTCCCCAACCGCAATACGAGCTCGGTTACGGCAATGGGCTTGTTGCTCGCAGATTTCAAATAGCGATAACAACCTTAGTGGTGATTGATAGGTTAAAAAGCGACTGGTTAACCACCAAGTTCGCAGCGCCAAGCAGTACGCTGAGAACCAGCGTTCAAACATGATTATTTCCTTCTTAATGCCTTGTCTTACAAATAAATTCAGTGCATTGAACCGGAAGTGCATCACTTCCGGCTTAGTTCAGGAAAGTCATCACCATTTTCTTAGTCTCCTTATTCATCAGCTCTTCAGCACTATAGCGAGCAGAAAAAAGAAAGCAAAAACGCTCAAGCGAACAAAATGGCGAGAAAAAAAGAAAACAGAAATAAAATGGCAGGCTTGATCGGGTTGTTGGCAGTTAGTACCAGAAAAACATCCGCTTTAGCAGAAAGTGGCGATTTTAGCTGGTGGTACAACAAAAAAAGCAGCGATTTCTCGCTGCTTTTTACTATCACGAACAGTGTCGTTATACGTCTAGGTTCGCTACTTTCAGTGCGTTCTCTTCGATGAAGTTACGACGAGGTTCTACTTGGTCACCCATTAGCGTAGTGAACAGTTGATCTGCGCCTACCGCATCTTCAATCGTTACCTGCATCATACGACGAGTTTCTGGGTCCATGGTGGTTTCCCAAAGTTGGTCTGGGTTCATCTCACCTAGACCTTTGTAGCGCTGACGGCTTAAGCCACGCATTGACTCTTTCACTAACCAGTCAAGCGCTTCTGCAAAGTTTGCCACTGGCATAGTACGCTCACCACGTTTGATGTACGCGCCTTCTTCCAGAAGTCCATCAAGTGCTTCTGATAGATCAGCCAACTTGCCGTACTCTTTCGAGTTTAGGAAGTCGATGCTAATTGCATGTTCGTGCGTCACGCCGTGAGTACGAACCACAATCTTAGGCAAGTTTAAGCCTAGCTCTTCGTGCTGCTCAACTTCGTAGCTGTACTGGCTTGCACCCACTTCTTTCGCATTCAGCTGTTCAATAAGCTGCTTCGTCCACGCTTCCACAACTGATGCGTCATGGCATTGCTCTGGCGTTAGGCGAGGAGTGTAAATCAACTCGTTTACCAAAGCACTTGGGTAACGACGGCTCATACGTTCCGCCAGTTTAATACCCGCATTGTACTGTTGAACAAGCTTCTCTAGTGCTTCACCAGCCAATGCTGGTGCTTCTGCGTTTACGTGTAGCGATGCATTGTCCAGAGCCAATGATACTTGGTATTGGTTCATCGCTTCTTCATCTTTGATGTACTGCTCTTGTTTGCCTTTTTTCACTTTGTATAGTGGTGGCTGAGCGATGTACACATAGCCACGCTCGATAAGCTCTGGCATTTGACGGTAGAAGAAGGTCAACAGTAGCGTACGGATGTGCGAACCATCGACATCGGCATCGGTCATGATGATGATGTTGTGGTAACGAAGCTTGTCCGGGTTGTACTCGTCACGACCGATACCACAACCTAGTGCGGTGATCAGTGTTGCTACTTCTTGAGAAGATAGCATCTTGTCGAAACGTGCTTTTTCTACGTTAAGAATCTTACCTTTTAGCGGTAGGATCGCTTGGTTCTTACGGTTACGGCCTTGTTTTGCGGAGCCGCCTGCCGAATCACCCTCCACTATGTATAGTTCAGAGAGTGCCGGATCTTTTTCCTGACAGTCTGCAAGTTTACCTGGAAGGCCAGCTAGGTCTAGTGCACCTTTACGGCGCGTCATTTCACGAGCTTTACGCGCTGCTTCACGAGCACGTGCTGCATCGATGATTTTCGAACAAACCATCTTCGCTTCTGTCGGGTTCTCAATCAGGAACTCAGACAGTTTTTCACCCATTGCAGACTCAACAGCTGATTTCACTTCAGAAGAAACCAGTTTGTCTTTTGTTTGGCTTGAGAACTTAGGATCAGGCACTTTCACCGAAACAACCGCAGTTAGACCTTCACGCGCATCGTCGCCTGAAGTCGCTGTTTTCGCTTTCTTCGAGAAACCTTCTTTATCCATAAAGCTGTTCAATGTACGTGTTAGCGCAGCACGGAAACCAGCAAGGTGAGTACCACCATCACGCTGTGGGATATTGTTGGTAAAGCAGAAGATGTTCTCTTGGAAACCATCGTTCCATTGCATCGCCACTTCAACTGAAATGCCGTCTTCACGCTCAGAGTTAAAGTGGAAGATTTTTTCGATGATTGGCGTTTTGTTGGTGTTTAGGTGATCAACGAACGCTTGAATACCACCTTCATACATGAAGTGATCATGTTTGTCCGCTTCACGTTCATCAACCAATTTGATCGACACACCAGAGTTCAGGAATGACAGTTCACGCAGGCGCTTCGCCAGAATGTCATAGTGGAACTCTGTGTTAGAGAACGTCTCGGCACTTGGCCAGAAACGAATTTGTGTACCGGTTTTATCCGTATCACCCACAACGGCTAGTGGCGCTTGAGGCTCACCATGGCGGTAGGTTTGCGTATGGATATGACCACCACGATGAATCGTTAGCTCAACTTTCTCTGATAGTGCGTTTACTACTGAAACACCTACCCCGTGAAGACCACCCGATACTTTGTATGAGTTATCGTCGAACTTACCACCCGCGTGAAGAACCGTCATGATTACTTCTGCTGCAGAGACATTTTCCTCTGAGTGGATTTCTGTTGGAATGCCACGACCATCATCGCTAACGGAAACCGAGTTATCCTCATGAATTGTCACAACGATGTCTTTACAGTGACCTGCCAACGCTTCATCAATTGAGTTATCCACCACCTCGAAAACCATGTGGTGAAGGCCGGTGCCGTCGTCCGTATCGCCGATGTACATTCCTGGACGCTTACGTACCGCATCCAGACCCTTCAGTACCTTAATACTCGATGAATCGTAATTTTCAGACATGAGTTTCTCTCTTCTAGTTTGACTCTATCCTGCCATGTTCCACATGAAACAATTTACCGTTATCGTCCAACATATCGGCGATTTGGCTTTCAGTGATAGAGCTTACAAATACTTGTGCGCCCGTCTCTTTTAAGCAGTCAGCAAGACGCTTGCGACGTTGGCTATCTAATTCCGACGCGAAGTCATCAATTAGGTAAATGCATTGTTTACCGGCCATCTCTGTCAGGTGTTGCCCTTGCGCTACACGCAATGCACACACCATGAGTTTTAATTGACCGCGTGACAGAACATCTTCAACGGGCGTTCCGTTCACTTTAATGCGCAAATCAGCTTTGTTTGGGCCACTAAAGGTGTATCCCAATGCCTGATCACGCTCAAAATTCTTTTCTAGTATCTCGTGGTATGGAGTGTCTTTATCCCAGCCACGATAATACTTCAATTGGATCTCAAATTCTGGCAAAAATGTCTGACAGATAGTTTCTGCGACAGTTTTCATCTGCTCGATGTAACTTGCTCGCCATTGGCTGATGTTTTCAGCCAATCCTGCCATTTCCTGATCCCAATAACTGAGCTCACGATAACTATTGGCGGTTTTCAACAACGCGTTGCGCTGCTTGTTCAGGCGCTTGAACCTTCCCCATGCTTGATAAAAAGCGGGCTCGGTATGAAACACGCCCCAATCAATAAACGCACGACGATGTTTAGGGCCATCTGTCAGTAAATCAAACCCTTCTGGGTGTATCAACTGCAGAGGCAGAACTTGTGCCAACTGCGCTAATTTTTGTCCAGATTGACCGCCTATTTTAACCTCTGTTGAGCCATCACGCTGCTTATTAATGCCGATAGGTAGCTCAAATTGATCCGAGTTCAAAAAACGACCATGAACAAACAGTTCGTCACACTCATTTTGTATCACTCGTCCGGTGAGAGAGCTCTTGAATGAGCGGCCATGCCCGAGCAGATAAACCGCTTCTAAGACACTGGTTTTACCGCTGCCGTTCGGCCCGATAAGAAAGTTAAAGCCTGCTGATAACTCAATATCACAGGCTTTAATGTTTCGAAACTGCTGAATGATGAGACGAGAAAGAGGCATTCAGTTGGCTTATAGACGAATTGGCATCACCACGTACATGGCACTGTCATCGTCGGCATTTTCAATCAACGCGCTAGCGTTAGCATCCGACATCGACACACGTACATTTTCACAACGCAACGTGTTCAGAACATCAAGCACATAGCTTACGTTAAAGCCGATTTCGATGGCGTCACCTTCAAAGGTTACATCAAGCATCTCTTCCGCTTCTTCTTGTTCTGGGTTATTCGCGGTTATGCGCATTTCAGTATCAGCCAGATTCACACGCACGCCACGGAATTTTTCGTTGGAAAGAATCGCAGCACGAGAGAAGGCTTGGCGCAACTCGTCACAACTTGCTATTAGGGTCTTATTGGTGCTCTGAGGCAATACACGGCGGTAGTCAGGGAAACGACCATCAACCAACTTAGAGGTAAAAGTAAAGTTATTCACCTCAGCACGAACATTGGAGCTACCGATCTGAAGTACTACAGGCTGCTCTGGCGCATCCATCAACTTTACTAATTCTTGCACACCTTTGCGTGGCACGATGATTTGCTTCTGCGCAAAGTCTGCACCTAGCTGAGTTTGCGATACCGCCATACGGTGGCCGTCCGTCGCCACGCTGCGTAACGTGGTGCCGTCAATTTCAAACAACATGCCGTTGAGGTAGTAACGAACGTCTTGATTCGCCATCGAGAACTGAGTTTTGTCGATCAGCGTACGTAAATCAGCTTGGCTCAGTGATACTTCCACTTCGCTTTGCCAGTCTTCAATATTAGGGAAATCGTTCGCAGGAAGCGTTGCCAATGAGAAACGGCTGCGACCAGAGCGAACTTGTACGCGATCACCTTCTAATACAAATGTGATGATCGCATCGTCCGGTAAACCACGGCAGATATCGAGAAACTTACGCGAAGGAACGGTAATGCTGCCCGCTTCAAAATCACCTTCTAGCGTCACTTTGCTTACTAACTCTACTTCAAGATCGGTTGCCGTCATCGACAATACGTTCTCTTCTACTTTAAGAAGTAGGTTACCCAGGATTGGCAGAGTTGGTCGGCCACCTAAAGCGCCCGAAACCTGCTGTAGCGGTTTGATTAAATGACTACGTTCAATGGTAAATTTCATGCTTGGCTCTTTACGCTGTCAGCTCAATAAATGATTTGCTTAGAATACCGTTATTCTAACCGATTACGAAGACAGGGTGCGAATCAAGTTAGAGTAATCTTCTTTAATGTCGTGGCTCTCTTCACGCAGCTGCTCAATCTTGCGACAAGCATGAAGTACGGTCGTATGATCGCGGCCCCCAAACGCATCGCCAATTTCAGGCAAGCTATGGTTGGTTAGTTCTTTTGCTAACGCCATAGCCAGCTGACGAGGACGCGCTACAGAACGAGAACGACGCTTAGACAGCAAGTCCGCTACTTTAATCTTGTAGTATTCCGCCACGGTCTTTTGAATGTTATCGATCGTCACCAGCTTCTCTTGTAGAGCAAGCAGATCGCGCAGCGCTTCACGAACAAAATCAATCGTAATTGGACGACCAGTAAAGTTCGCGTTCGCGATAACACGGTTCAGTGCACCTTCGAGCTCACGAACGTTCGAACGCAGACGCTTGGCAATAAAGAATGCCACTTCATCAGCAAGGTGGATTTGGTGATCTTCGGCTTTTTTCATCAAGATCGCCACACGCGTTTCAAGCTCAGGTGGCTCGATCGCAACAGTAAGACCCCAACCAAAGCGAGATTTAAGACGATCTTCAACGCCATTAATTTCTTTAGGATAACGGTCAGACGTTAGAATGATCTGCTGATTACCTTCCAATAGTGCGTTGAAGGTATGGAAGAATTCTTCTTGTGAACGTTCTTTATTAGCAAAGAATTGGATGTCATCGATAAGGAGCGCATCCACGCTGCGGTAGTAGCGTTTGAATTCTTCAATCGCATTGTTTTGCAGCGCTTTTACCATGTCTTGCACAAAACGTTCTGAGTGCATGTAGACCACTTTTGCGTTCGGGTTGTTATCCACAATCGCGTTGCCCACCGCATGCAACAAGTGCGTTTTACCCAAGCCCGTGCCGCCGTATAGGAACAGCGGGTTGTATGCTGCACCAGGATTATCCGATACCTGACGCGCCGCAGCCAAACCCAGTTGGTTCGACTTACCTTCAACAAAGTTATCGAACTTGTGTTTTGGGTTCATGTTTGAGCGGTGATTGATAGCCGCAATCGCTTGAGCGTCGTCATCCCAGGTTTTGTGTACTGGCTTACGCGCCTGTAATTGCGCAGGTGCAGATGACTCGGCAGCCACATCTGCAGGCGTACGTGTCGGCGCTGGTTTTGGTGCAGAGACAGGTCGGCTCCCCACTTCAAAACGTAAGTTAGGAATATCGCCACCGCAGTATTCCTGCAGTAAGCGAGTAATATTGTTCAGATACTTATCACGCACCCAGTCCAACACAAAGCGGTTTGGCGCGAATAGAGTGAGAGTATTGTCATTGAGCTCCGCTTGTAGCGGACGAACCCACATGCTGAATTCTGTAGCTGGTAGCTCTTCTTGAAGCTGCTGCAAACATTGCAGCCAAAGCGAAGATGACACGGTGCCCCCACTGAGTAATTGAATTATCGGAAAAGACTGGCAATTTTACCTGTTGATAACCAAGATCGCCAGCGATTGATCGACGATCCAGTGAATAAGATCCAAGTTATTCACAATTATTTCTGCAAACTTGATGAGATCAACACACCTTGCCCCAAATTTGCCCACACAACGATCCACAATTGGGCAAAATTAACAAGATCGAGCGATTGGTGATAAGTCTGTGTATTATTTTATTCCCAATGCTGATTTTGTCGATCATTTCGCTAGGTTCAGTTCGCATTTTCGTCACATTTAACATTCTTCTTCTATTATCTAATAACTCACAGGTCTAGGTTATTGCTCTTGGTTATTTATTTAATTGAGCTAACTAACAGTAGTATTTCCAACCATAAAATTATGGAGATGTATTATGAAAAACTGGATTAAGGTTGCCGTTGCAGCCATTGCACTGTCGGCAGCAACCGTACAAGCCGCTACTGAAGTCAAAGTTGGTATGTCAGGTCGCTACTTCCCGTTTACTTTTGTAAAGCAAGACAAGCTACAAGGCTTTGAAGTCGACATGTGGGATGAAATCGGTAAACGTAACGATTACAAAATCGAATACGTAACAGCCAACTTCTCTGGTTTATTTGGTCTTTTAGAAACTGGTCGTATCGATACGATCTCCAACCAAATCACCATGACTGATGAGCGTAAAGCTAAATACCTATTTGCTGACCCTTACGTTGTAGATGGCGCACAAATTACCGTGCGTAAAGGCAACGACAGCATCAAAGGTGTTGACGATCTTGCGGGCAAAACCGTTGCGGTGAACCTAGGCTCTAACTTTGAGCAACTGCTGCGTCAATACGACAAAGACGGCAAGATCAACATTAAAACGTACGACACAGGTATCGAACATGACGTGGCGCTCGGTCGTGCAGACGCGTTTGTAATGGATCGTCTTTCTGCGTTAGAGCTGATTAAGAAAACTGGCCTTCCTCTGGAATTGGCAGGCGAACCGTTTGAGACAATTCAAAACGCATGGCCTTTCGTTGACAACGAGAAAGGTCGTAAGCTGCAAGAAGAAGTAAACAAAGCACTGGCTGAGATGCGCGCAGATGGTACAGTAGAGAAAATTTCCGTGAAGTGGTTTGGCGCTGACATCACGAAATAAGAACTCTTTGTACTTTAGGCCGCAAAGTGGTATCACTCTCGGACTAAAATAAACTTACGTAAAGGTGGAACTTGTTTTCCACCTTTTCTTTTCTCTAGCCTTTAGGTAAGCCGTATGGGATTTGACTTTAATTACATGTTGGAACTGCTGCCGATATTGCTGAAATATCTTGGCACAACCATGGAAATGGCGACATGGGGATTGGTGTTTTCGCTGATTTTATCCGTCATTTTAGCCAATATTCGCGTATTTAAACTGCCAGTTCTGGATCAATTAAGCCAACTGTACATCAGCTTCTTCCGTGGCACCCCACTGTTGGTTCAGCTTTTCCTGCTTTACTACGGCTTACCGCAAATTTTTCCATTGATGGTCGGTATCGACGCCTTTTCAGCAGCGGTGATCGGTTTAACGCTGCACTTTGCCGCTTATATGGCGGAAAGTATTCGTGCCGCCATTATTGGCATTGATCGCAGCCAAATGGAAGCGAGCTTATCGGTCGGTATGACGACATCCCAAGCAATGCGCCGAGTGATCTTACCTCAAGCAACGCGTGTCGCACTGCCTTCATTGATGAACTATTTCATCGATATGATCAAGTCAACGTCTCTCGCTTTCACGCTTGGTGTGGCCGAAATCATGGCGAAAGCACAGATGGAAGCCTCATCAAGTTTCCGTTTCTTTGAAGCTTTCCTTGCGGTTGCTCTTATTTACTGGGGCGTGGTGGTAATTCTGACTCGCGTACAAATCTGGGCAGAAGCAAAACTGAATAAGGCGTACGTACGATGATTAAGTTAGAAAATATTCACAAACGTTTTGGTGAGACTGAAGTGCTGAAAGGCATCGACCTCGATATTAAGCAAGGTGAGATCATCGTGATTATCGGCTCAAGTGGTACGGGTAAATCAACCTTGCTGCGTACGGTGAACTTTCTAGAACAAGCAGATGAAGGTCGTATCACGATAGATGACATCTCCGTTGATACTCAAAAACACACTAAAGCCGAAGTATTAGCGCTGCGTCGTCGAACTGGCTTTGTGTTCCAAAACTATGCCCTGTTTGCCCACATGAATGCGCGCCAGAACATTGCCGAAGGTCTAGTGACCGTTCGAGGTTGGAAAAAAGCCGATGCTCTCAAACGAGCGCAACAAATTCTGGATGACATCGGCCTTGGGGATAAAGGCGATAGTTATCCAGCGGCATTATCTGGCGGCCAACAACAACGTGTGGGTATCGGCCGAGCGATGGCGCTGCAACCAGAACTGCTGTTGTTTGACGAACCAACTTCTGCGCTGGATCCTGAATGGGTCGGTGAAGTTCTCTCATTAATGAAGAAGTTAGCTAATCAGCATCAAACCATGCTGGTGGTGACGCACGAGATGCAATTCGCGAAAGAAGTAGCTGATAGAGTGATCTTCATGGCGGAAGGCAATATCGTTGAGCAAGGTTCTCCACAGGATATCTTCGATAATCCACAAGATCCTCGTTTGAAAAAATTCCTTAACCAAGTAGGAATAGAGTAACGATCAAGCATCAGGATCGATTGATCCTTGAGATTTTACTCACACTACGTATAATCGCCCGGCCGGAATTTCGTACTCATTGAGTCATTGACACATTATGTGAGTGTGATTACAATTCCGCCTCTTTGTTGAGAGGCGTCGGTTGTCCTTCTCTATATAAAGAGCTTCTTTATATAAGAAAGCAAATACCCACGCCGGGTTTAACAAGAACCTAAAACTACTGATCAGTAAAGGTAATTATCATGAAACGCACTTTTCAACCTACAGTTCTAAAGCGCAAGCGTACTCACGGCTTCCGTGCTCGCATGGCAACTAAGAACGGTCGTAAAGTTATCAACGCACGTCGTGCAAAAGGCCGTGCGCGCCTATCAAAATAATCGCTAGTTTATTTTGAACACGTACGCGTTTAATCGGGAGTTACGTTTGTTAACTCCCGAGCATTATCAAAACGTCTTCCAGCAAGCTCATCGAGCTGGCTCGCCTCATTTCACCATCATTGCTCGCAATAACAAACTTTCTCACCCACGATTAGGTTTAGCGGTTCCCAAAAAGCAAATCAAAACGGCTGTCGGTCGTAACCGATTTAAGCGTTTGGCTCGTGAAAGCTTTCGTAACAATCAACATCAGCTTCCAAACAAAGATTTTGTTGTGATTGCGAAGAAAAGCGCGCAAGATTTAAGCAATGAGGAAATTTTTAAGTTGTTTGATAAGCTATGGCAACGCCTGTCTCGCCCTTCACGTGGATAGCCATTGGGCTCGTTTATCTGTATCGCTGGTTTATCAGCCCTTTGATTGGTCCTCGTTGCCGGTTCACACCAACCTGTTCCACTTACGCGCTAGAAGCTTTGAGAGCTCACGGTTTTGTAAAAGGATGTTGGTTATCAGGCAAACGTCTATTAAAATGCCACCCTTTGAATGAAGGGGGGTATGACCCCGTTCCACCAGTCCAAAAACAAGACAGAGATAACTAACGATGGATTCTCAACGTAATATCCTGCTCATCGGTTTGGCCCTGGTTTCTTTTTTGCTGTTTCAACAATGGCAAGTTGCAAAGAATCCAGAACCTCAAGCAGTTGAACAGGCTCAATCAAGCAGCACTCTACCTGCACCATCTTTTGCTGATGAACTTGACCCAGTTCCTGGTCAACAGCAAGCTTCTGCAAAAACTATCACAGTAACGACTGATGTTTTAACTCTGTCGATCGACACCGTTGGTGGCGATGTGGTACATGCCAACCTTAACGAATACTCTGCTGAGTTAGATTCATCAGATTCCTTTGTTCTGCTTAAAGACGCTCAAGGTCACCAATTTATCGCTCAAAGCGGTCTAGTGGGCCCTCAAGGTATCGACTTGAGCAGCACAAATCGCCCTCACTACAACGTAAGTGCAGACAGCTTCACAATGGCTGACGGTCAAGATGAACTTCGCGTTCCGATGACATTCACTGCAAACGGCATCGAATACACCAAAACTTACATCTTTAAACGCGGCAGCTACGCGCTTAATGTTGAATACGATGTAGTGAACAACTCAGGCAACAACGCAACATTTGGTATGTACGCTCACCTACGTCAAAACCTAATGGACGATGGTGGTAGCATCACAATGCCTACTTACCGTGGTGGCGCATACTCAACAGAAGATACGCGTTACAAGAAGTACAGCTTTGATGATATGCAGGATCGCAACCTGTCTCTTAACCTAGCCGATGGCCAAGGTTGGGCAGCAATGATTCAGCACTACTTTGCCGCAGCTTGGATCCCACGTAACGAACCAGGTACTAACCTATATACTCGTGTAATTGGCAACCTAGGCGACATCGGCGTTCGTATGCCGAACAAAACTATCGCAACAGGCGATCAGGCTAAGTTTGAAGCAACACTTTGGGTTGGTCCAAAACTGCAAGATGAAATGGCAGAAGTGGCTCCTAACCTAGACCTAGTAGTGGACTACGGCTGGTTATGGTTCATTGCGAAGCCTCTTCATATGTTGCTTTCATTCATCCAGAGCTTTGTTGGTAACTGGGGTGTGGCAATCATCTGTCTGACCTTCATCGTTCGTGGTGCAATGTACCCACTAACAAAAGCGCAATACACATCTATGGCGAAAATGCGCATGCTACAGCCTAAGCTGCAAGCAATGCGTGAGCGTATCGGTGATGACCGTCAGCGCATGAGCCAAGAAATGATGGAACTGTACAAGAAAGAGAAAGTGAACCCACTAGGTGGTTGTCTACCTCTTATCCTACAGATGCCTATTTTCATCGCACTATACTGGGCGCTAATGGAATCGGTAGAGCTACGTCACTCACCATTCTTCGGTTGGATTCATGACCTTTCAGCGCAGGACCCTTACTACATCCTGCCGCTATTGATGGGTGCGTCTATGTTCCTAATCCAGAAGATGAGCCCGACAACGGTAACGGATCCAATGCAGCAGAAGATCATGACCTTTATGCCGGTTATGTTTACCTTCTTCTTCTTGTTCTTCCCATCAGGTCTCGTTCTGTACTGGTTGGTGTCGAACATCGTAACGCTTATCCAGCAAACTCTGATCTACAAAGGATTAGAGAAAAAAGGCTTACACAGCAAGTAACCTTTTAGGAAATGATTGAGAAAGGCGGCCAAAAGGTCGCCTTTTTGTTTTTGGCTGATTACAATTCAGCTAATTAATTGTGATGGCTCCCTAGGTATCTTCCCTATAGCCCAGCTCAAAAGGCAAAATTATGACTACAGATACGATTGTCGCTCAAGCGACCGCGCCTGGTCGTGGCGGTGTCGGTATTATTCGAGTTTCTGGCCCTAAAGCCAACCAAGTGGCGTTAGAAGTCACTGGCAAAACACTAAAGCCCCGCTACGCAGAGTACCTGCCGTTTAAGTCAGAAGATGGCACTGTGCTTGATCAGGGCATCGCACTGTACTTCCCTAACCCACACTCATTTACCGGTGAAGACGTACTTGAGCTGCAAGGCCATGGCGGCCCTGTAGTGATGGATATGCTGATAAAACGCATTCTAGGTATAGATGGTATTCGAGCTGCTCGCCCTGGTGAGTTCTCTGAACGCGCATTTCTGAACGATAAACTCGACCTCGCTCAAGCCGAGGCGATCGCAGACCTCATTGATGCCAGTTCTGAAGAAGCAGCAAAATCGGCACTGCAATCCTTACAGGGCGCATTTTCAGGCCGCATTAATACCTTAGTTGAGTCGCTGATTCATTTGCGTATCTATGTTGAAGCAGCCATCGACTTCCCTGAAGAAGAGATCGACTTTTTGGCCGACGGTAAAGTGGCTGGTGACCTACAAGCCATCATCGACAACCTAGATGCGGTGCGCAAAGAAGCTAACCAAGGCGCTATTATGCGTGAAGGGATGAAAGTCGTGATTGCGGGTCGTCCAAATGCGGGCAAATCAAGCCTACTGAACGCGCTATCGGGTAAAGAATCTGCAATCGTAACCGACATCGCAGGAACCACGCGTGATGTACTGCGTGAGCATATCCATATTGATGGCATGCCACTACACATCATTGATACAGCAGGTTTGCGTGATGCTTCCGATGAAGTAGAGAAAATCGGTATCGAACGCGCGTGGGATGAAATAGCCCAAGCAGACCGCGTGTTGTTCATGGTGGATGGCACGACAACCGATGCCACCGATCCGAAAGATATCTGGCCAGATTTTGTGGATCGCCTACCAGACAACATTGGTATAACTGTGATCCGTAATAAAGCGGATCAAACGGGTGAAGATATGGGGATCTGCCACGTCAATAACCCTACTCTTATCCGTTTGTCAGCGAAGACTGGTGCAGGGGTTGAAGCTCTGCGCGATCATCTCAAGGAGTGTATGGGCTTCTCTGGCAACAGTGAAGGTGGGTTTATGGCTCGTCGTCGTCATCTCGATGCATTAGAACGTGCCGCACAGCACCTTCAAATAGGCCAGGAGCAGCTTGAAGGCTATATGGCTGGTGAAATATTGGCTGAAGAGCTACGCATCACCCAACAACATCTCAATGAGATTACCGGTGAGTTCAGTTCTGACGACTTACTGGGACGAATCTTCTCTTCATTCTGTATCGGGAAGTAAATAATCGAACGCGCGGTGCTGAGCTTAACTCACACCGCGTTTCTTTTTGTACGGCAAGCCATCCATGAGCTTTAGCCGTCGCATTCAATAAGGAAGAAGTATGATCCACATTATTACAGGCAGCACGTTAGGTGGCGCAGAATACGTAGGGGATCACCTGAGTGATCTACTCAACGAGAATGGATTTGAAACAACGATCCACAACCAGCCTTCCCTCAGTGATATCGAAAATCAAGGTACGTGGTTGGTGATCACCTCTACACATGGAGCTGGTGAGTATCCTGATAATATCCAACCTTTTATCGCAGCATTACAAAATACACCGCCAAAAATGACTGATGTAAAATTTGCGGTGATTGCGATTGGTGACTCTAGCTACGATACGTTCTGTGCCGCTGGTCAACACGCTTATGATTTATTAGAGGATATTGGTGCAACCCCTCTCGCAGATTGCTTTAAAATCGATGTACTGAGCCATGATGTGCCAGAAGACGCCGCAGAAATGTGGTTAAAAGAGAATATCGAACGTTTTTAAACTCGCGACTTTCCCTTCAACAGAGTCGAAATTCGGCTCTGTTTTCTCCCATGTGAATAACTCTCCCACCAAATTATTTTGTTTAACCGCTCAAAAACCAACCAAACAGACTGTGGATAACTACAATAAGATCCAGTGATTTTCCTTTAGTTATCCCAATAACAACTTTGATCAATTTCACCCCCTGTGTATAACCACCACTTTTGATCCCAGGTAATCCTCGATCTGATCCAATCATGATCACAAGATATGATCCAAAGAAGATCCATGATCTTGTTGATCATTTTTAAGTTATCCACAGAAACGGTCGATCCTAATAGTAGATCTAATAAAAGATCATATATATAGATCTTATATATATTTATCTTGGAGCTTAAAACGGATAAAACGAGAAAACGTTTTTCTCTCTGGCATAAAGCAGGTAAAATACGGCTCCTTTATCTGTCCATTAAATCCCTTTGAATACCTGAGGTCAGTTCATGCTTTATCACGAAAACTTTGACGTCATTGTTGTCGGTGGCGGACACGCAGGAACGGAAGCCGCGCTCGCATCTGCACGCACAGGACAAAAAACGCTTCTCCTTACCCATAACATCGATACATTAGGCCAGATGTCTTGTAATCCGGCGATCGGTGGTATTGGTAAAGGTCACTTAGTAAAAGAAGTAGATGCTATGGGCGGTTTGATGGCTGAAGCCATCGACCATGCAGGTATTCAGTTTCGTACACTAAATGCCTCCAAAGGTCCTGCAGTACGAGCAACTCGAGCTCAAGCCGATCGCGCTCTGTACAAAGCGTACGTTCGTAATGCATTAGAAAATGCGCCTAACTTAACGTTGTTCCAGCAATCAGTTGATGATCTGATTGTTGAACAAGATCGCGCAGTTGGTGTGGTAACTCAAATGGGACTTCGCTTCCATGCGAAAGCCGTTGTGCTAACCGTGGGTACCTTCCTTGGTGGTAAGATCCACATAGGTATGGAAAGCTCGTCTGGTGGTCGTGCCGGGGATCCACCATCGATCGCATTAGCGGATCGACTGCGTGAACTGCCGTTCCGTGTGGATCGTTTAAAAACAGGTACTCCACCGCGCATTGATGCTCGTACTGTTGATTTTTCAGTGCTAGAAGCTCAGCACGGTGATAACCCAACGCCTGTATTCTCGTTCATGGGCAAACGTGAACAGCATCCGCGTCAGATTCCATGTTTCATCACCCACACCAATGAACAAACTCACGATGTGATCCGTAGTAACTTGGATCGCAGTCCAATGTACGCAGGTGTGATTGAAGGTATTGGTCCTCGTTACTGTCCGTCTATAGAAGACAAAGTGATGCGTTTCGCTGACAAAAACAGCCACCAAATCTTCATTGAGCCAGAAGGCCTAACCACGCACGAGTTATACCCTAATGGTATCTCGACCAGCTTGCCATTTGATGTGCAAGTACAAATCGTGCGCTCAATGAAAGGGTTTGAAAATGCACACATCGTTCGCCCAGGTTATGCGATTGAATATGATTTCTTCGATCCCCGTGATTTGAAGCAAACGTACGAGACGAAGTTCATCCATGGTTTGTTCTTTGCTGGCCAGATTAATGGTACGACTGGCTACGAAGAAGCCGCAGCGCAAGGCTTGATGGCCGGTCTAAACGCAAGCTTGTTTAGCCAAGACAAAGAAGGCTGGAGCCCACGTCGTGACCAAGCTTACATGGGCGTGTTGATTGATGACTTATCGACCATGGGTACCAAAGAGCCGTACCGCATGTTCACTTCTCGTGCGGAATACCGCCTGCTACTTCGTGAAGATAATGCCGATTTGCGTTTAACGGAAAAAGCGCGCGAGCTAGGCTTGATTGATGATGTTCGTTGGGCTCGCTTTAACGAGAAAATCAACAATATGGAAACGGAGCGTCAGCGTTTGAAAGCAACGTGGATGAATCCGAAGTCAGAGGGTGTTGATGAGCTGAACAAGCTGCTGAAAACCCCAATGGCCCGTGAAGCGAGTGGTGAGGATCTTCTGCGTCGTCCAGAGATCACTTATTCGCAACTGACGCAACTTGAAGCGTTTGCTCCTGCACTTGAAGATCTGCAAGCGGCTGAGCAAGTTGAAATTCAAGTGAAATACGATGGTTACATCAAGCGTCAGCAGGAAGAGATCGAAAAATCACTGCGTCACGAAAATACCAAGTTACCTGCTGATTTGGATTACCGCGATGTAAAAGGTTTATCAAACGAAGTCGTTGCTAAACTGAGCGAGGCCAAACCAGAGAGCATCGGTATTGCATCACGCATTTCTGGTATTACGCCTGCTGCAATTTCTATTCTACTTGTTCACTTGAAAAAGCATGGTTTGCTGAAGAAAGGTGAGGAAGAATAATGAGTGCATTGCGAACAAAGCTGGATTCACTGATCGCGAAAACCGATTTGGAAGTGTCAGAACAGCAACGAGAACAGTTAGTTGGTTATGTCGAACTGCTCGATAAATGGAACAAAGCGTACAATTTAACATCGGTACGTGATCCGCTTGATATGTTAGTGAAACATATTCTTGATAGTATCGTTGTAAGCGCACACCTGCCCGGTGAGCGCTTCATTGATGTTGGTACTGGTCCGGGGTTACCGGGCATCCCTTTGGCAATCATGAACCCTGAGAAAACCTTCTTTTTGCTCGACAGTCTTGGCAAACGCATCCGTTTTATCAAGCAAGTCGTGCACACATTAGGGCTGAAAAACGTGACACCAATTCAAAGTCGCGTCGAAGAATTCCAACCTGAAGAAAAATTTGATGGCGTTTTGAGTCGAGCTTTTGCTTCAATGACAGACATGGTGGAATGGTGCCACCATTTGCCGAAACAAGAGCACGGGGTGTTTCTAGCGCTGAAAGGACAGCACCCTAAAGATGAAATGGATCAGCTTCCTGAATGGTGCAGTGTGACAGAGATCATATCTTTGGCTGTTCCTGAGTTGGAAGGTGATCGTCATCTAGTAATCTTATCGCGCAAGGAAAATTAGCGAGGTAATCGTGGGTAAAATTGTAGCAATCGCCAACCAGAAAGGTGGGGTCGGCAAAACAACAACGTGCATTAACTTAGCGGCTTCGATGGCGGCAACAAAGCGCAAGGTTTTGGTGATCGATCTCGACCCGCAAGGCAATGCTACGATGGCGAGTGGTGTGGATAAGTATATGGTCGACGCCACCGCATACGATCTTTTGGTCGAAGATACACCGTTCGATCAAGTCGTTTGTACCCAAACAACAGGGAAGTATGATTTGATCGCGGCGAACGGAGACGTCACCGCGGCAGAAATCAAATTGATGGAAGTTTTCGCTCGTGAAGTGCGTCTAAAAAATGCATTGTCGTCAGTTCGCGATAACTATGATTTCATCTTTATTGATTGTCCTCCTTCTCTAAACCTTCTTACAATCAATGCGATGGCGGCAGCTGACTCTGTGCTGGTGCCGATGCAATGTGAATACTTTGCGTTAGAAGGTTTAACAGCTCTTATGGATACAATCAGCAAGTTAGCGGCTGTTGTGAATGAAAACCTAAAAATCGAAGGTTTATTGCGTACCATGTACGACCCACGCAACCGCTTATCGAATGAAGTATCCGATCAACTTAAAAAACACTTTGGGAATAAAGTTTACCGTACTGTCATTCCGCGTAATGTTCGTTTGGCTGAAGCGCCAAGTCACGGTAAGCCAGCAATGTACTACGATAAGTACTCCGCAGGTGCCAAAGCGTATCTTGCTCTAGCGGGCGAAATGCTCCGCCGCGAAGAAATCCCAGTTTAACTCTAACCTAAGGAATTCAATCCCATGTCTAAGCGTGGTCTCGGAAAAGGACTGGATGCGTTATTGTCGACCAGTTCGTTTGCTCGTGAAAAACAGCATATTGCATCGCATAGCCAAGAATTATCGGCAGACGGTGAGTTAACCGATTTAGCGATTGGTCAATTGCAACCGGGCGTATACCAACCGCGTAAAGATATGGCGCCTGAAGCGCTAGAAGAACTAGCGGCTTCGATTCAATCACAAGGCATTATTCAACCAATCGTGGTTCGCCAGGTCGAAAATGGTCAGTTTGAGATCATCGCAGGTGAGCGCCGCTGGCGTGCTGCAAGGCAGGCGGGTTTAAAACGCGTGCCGTGTTTGGTGAAAAAAGTTGAAGATCGTGCCGCCATCGCCATGGCGTTGATTGAAAACATTCAACGTGAAGACTTGAATGTGATTGAGGAAGCCCAAGCGCTTGAACGTCTACAAGATGAATTCACGCTGACACATCAACAAGTGGCCGATGTGATTGGTAAATCAAGAACGACGGTGAGTAACCTATTACGTCTGAATCAGTTGGAAGTTGATGTAAAAGGTCTGGTTGCAGATAAAAAATTGGAAATGGGTCATGCTCGAGCTCTGTTAGCGTTAGAAGGCGAACAGCAAGTCGAAGTAGCTCAACAAGTGGCTAAGAAGCAAATGACTGTTCGCCAAACCGAACAGTTAGTAAAAAAGTGCTTAGCCCCACAAAATGAGCAAAAAGGGCAACAAGAGGATACCGAAGCCGAGCAAATGTCGCATAAATTGAGTCAGCTGCTTGATGCAAAAGTTTCTCTTACCCGTTCTGCAAACGGAAAAGCGAAATTGACGATAAGTCTTGATGAGCCTCACAAATTGGACCAACTAATTGCCAAGCTTGAGGCCTAGATGAGATAATTGATTTAGGTCAATTAATCTAATTAATCGAATTTTGTGCGAAAGTTGTCGTTTTGTAAACAAAACTGTAAGTTTTTGATGCAATCGAATTGCTTTACGTTGAACTGAACGTATAATTTTCGCCAATTTCCCAGCACAGAGAGTTAAGTGCGAAGTGGATATTACTAGAGGTACGAATACATGGTAGCTGCGTTAGCTAGACCAGGACGAGAGCTCGCAAGGCAATTGTTAATGATCCAGTCTGGCGCGGTTATTTTTGTGGCAGCAGGAATGGCGGTAGCCATAAATCCTGACTGGGGATTTTCAGCGCTGATTGGCGGAGGCATTTTTGTTGTTGCCAATGCAGTATTCGCGCTGTGTGCTTTCATGTTTAGTGGAGCTCGCGCTGCCAAGCGCATCGCTGCTTCCTTCTATACGGGTGAAGTACTGAAAATTCTCATCACGGTTGCACTGTTCTATGTTGCCTACATGTATATGCAGGTGGAACTTGTTCCCCTCAAACTAACCTATTTGCTGGTACTAGGTATTAATATCTGTGCACCAGTGCTATTCATTAACAACAAAAAATAGGATGAGTTATGGCTGCGCCAGGTGAAGCGCTAACATCGTCCGGTTACATTGCCCACCACCTTTCTAACCTATCGCTATACAAGTTGGGTTTAGTAGGGTCGGAGACAAGTTTCTGGAACGTACATATCGATAGCCTGTTTTTTTCTTGGTTTACTGGTTTAATCTTCCTAGGAATTTTTTACAAAGTAGCAAAGAGAACAACAGCGGGTGTACCGGGTAAGCTTCAGTGTGCTGTAGAAATGATCGTTGAATTTGTCGCCGATAACGTCAAAGACACGTTCCATGGACGCAACCCACTGATCGCGCCTTTAGCACTGACTATCTTTTGTTGGGTATTTTTGATGAACGTGATGGACTTAGTTCCTATCGACTTCTTACCATACCCAGCAGAGCATTGGCTAGGTATTCCTTACCTTAAGGTTGTACCGTCTGCTGATGTGAATATCACCATGGCTATGGCTCTAGGCGTTTTTGCATTGATGATTTACTACAGCATCAAAGTAAAAGGTCTAGGTGGATTCGCAAAAGAACTTGCACTACATCCATTCAATCACCCACTGATGATTCCGTTTAACCTACTAATTGAAGTGGTATCGCTATTAGCGAAACCTCTATCACTTGGTATGCGTCTATTCGGTAACATGTTCGCGGGTGAGGTTGTATTCATTCTTTGTGCGGCAATGCTACCATGGTACTTACAATGGATGGGTTCACTACCGTGGGCAATCTTCCATATCTTGGTTATTACGATTCAAGCCTTCGTATTCATGATGTTGACAATTGTTTACCTGTCAATGGCACACGAAGATCCTGATCATTAATTTTTTTAAAGCTTTTTATTTGGGCACTAAGCCAACAACTATAAATTGGAGATAGTAATGGAAACTTTACTGAGCTTTTCTGCAATCGCCGTAGGTATTATCGTCGGTCTTGCTTCTCTTGGTACAGCGATTGGTTTCGCACTGCTAGGTGGTAAATTCCTAGAAGGTGCTGCACGTCAACCAGAAATGGCTCCTATGCTACAAGTTAAGATGTTCATCATCGCGGGTCTACTTGATGCGGTTCCAATGATCGGTATCGTAATCGCGCTACTATTCACTTTCGCAAACCCATTCGTTGGTCAACTAGGTTAATCACCTTTAACTCGGGACGGGCGATTATCGCTTGTCACTGATTAACACTAAGTCCAAATAGAGGGGTAGCTGTTGTGAACATAAACGCAACTCTGCTAGGTCAAGCAATCTCGTTCGCACTATTTGTGTGGTTCTGCATGAAGTATGTATGGCCACCATTGATGCAAGCGATCGAAGAGCGTCAGAAGAAAATTGCTGATGGTCTTCAAGCAGCAGAACGTGCTGCGAAAGACTTGGATCTAGCACAAGCCAACGCTTCTGATCAATTGAAAGAAGCGAAGCGCACAGCAACTGAGATCATCGAACAAGCGAACAAACGTAAGTCTCAAATTCTTGATGAAGCTCGCGAGGAAGCTCAGGCAGAACGCCAGAAAATCCTAGCGCAAGCAGAAGCAGAACTTGAAGCTGAACGCAATCGTGCACGCGATGAGCTGCGCAAACAAGTTGCTACTCTGGCTGTAGCTGGTGCTGAGAAAATCCTTGAGCGTTCTATCGATAAAGATGCGCAAAAAGATATTCTCGACAACATTACTGCAAAACTTTAAGTCTGGGGGCGCATATGTCTGATTTGACTACTATCGCACGCCCCTATGCTAAAGCAGCCTTCGACTTTGCTTTAGAGAAAGACCAGTTGGACCAATGGGGCCAAATGTTATCTTTTGCTGCTGAAGTGGCCAAAAACGAACAAATGAACGAACTACTAACGGGTTCGGTTTCTGCTGACAAAATGGCAGAAATTTTTGTTGCAGTTTGCGGCGAACAAGTTGATGCGCACGGTCAAAACCTTTTGAAGGTAATGGCTGAGAATGGTCGTTTAGCGGCCCTTCCTGATGTTTGCACGGAGTTTTTTACTCTGAAAAAAGAACATGAGAAAGAAATTGATGTTGAAGTAATTTCAGCAACAGAGCTTTCTGATGAACAACTTGCAAACATTGGCAGCAAACTTGAAAAGCGTCTTGAACGCAAAGTGAAGCTGAATTGCAGTGTAGATGAGACCCTACTTGGTGGGGTTATTATTCGAGCCGGAGACCTAGTCATCGATGACTCAGCGCGTGGTCGTTTGAACCGCCTGAGCGATGCATTGCAGTCTTAATGGGGATTGGAGCATGCAACTTAATTCCACGGAAATTAGCGATCTGATCAAACAACGTATCGAATCTTTCGAAGTTGTTAGTGAAGCTCGCAACGAGGGTACTATCGTATCGGTAAGCGATGGTATCATCCGCATCCACGGCCTAGCGGACGTGATGCAAGGTGAAATGATTGAATTACCGGGTGGCCGTTATGCACTGGCACTTAACCTTGAGCGTGACTCGGTTGGTGCGGTTGTAATGGGCCCATATGCTGACCTTAAGGAAGGCATGAAAGTTACAGGTACTGGCCGCATTCTTGAAGTGCCAGTTGGTCCAGAACTACTAGGCCGCGTAGTAAACACGCTGGGTGAGCCTATCGATGGTAAAGGTCCAATCGAAGCGAAAATGACTTCGCCTGTAGAAGTGATCGCACCAGGTGTAATCGACCGTAAATCGGTAGACCAACCTGTGCAAACTGGTTATAAGTCAGTTGACTCAATGATCCCAATCGGTCGTGGTCAGCGTGAGCTTATCATCGGTGACCGTCAGATTGGTAAAACAGCACTGGCGATCGACGCGATCATCAACCAGAAAGACTCTGGTATTTTCTCTATCTACGTAGCAATCGGTCAGAAAGCATCGACTATCGCTAACGTTGTTCGCAAACTAGAAGAGCACGGCGCACTACAAAATACTATCGTTGTAGTTGCATCAGCTTCTGAATCTGCAGCGCTTCAATACCTAGCGCCTTACGCAGGTTGTGCGATGGGTGAATACTTCCGCGATCGCGGTGAAGACGCACTGATTGTTTACGATGATCTATCTAAGCAAGCGGTAGCTTACCGTCAGATCTCTCTACTACTTAAACGTCCACCAGGCCGTGAGGCATTCCCAGGTGACGTATTCTACTTACACTCGCGTCTACTAGAGCGTGCAGCTCGTGTAAACGAAGAGTACGTAGAGCGTTTCACTAACGGTGAAGTGAAAGGTAAGACTGGTTCTTTGACTGCTCTTCCTATCATCGAAACTCAAGCAGGTGACGTTTCAGCATTCGTACCGACTAACGTAATCTCGATTACCGATGGTCAGATCTTCCTACAAACTGAGCTATTCAACGCTGGTGTTCGTCCTGCTGTTGACCCTGGTATCTCAGTATCTCGTGTAGGTGGTTCAGCTCAGACGAAAATCATCAAGAAACTATCAGGTGGTATCCGTACAGCACTAGCTGCATACCGTGAACTAGCGGCATTTGCTCAGTTCTCTTCTGACCTTGATGACGCAACGAAGAAACAGCTAGACCATGGTCAAAAAGTTACAGAACTAATGAAGCAGAAGCAGTACGCTCCAATGTCTGTATTTGACCAAGCTCTAACTATCTTCGCGGCAGAGCGCGGTTACCTTGATGATGTAGAACTTAACAAAGTTCTAGATTTCGAGGCGGCTCTACTATCGTACGCTCGCGGTCAATACGCTGAACTAGCAGCTGAGATCGACAAGTCTGGCGCTTACAACGATGAAATCGAAGCTCAGTTGAAGAAACTGACTGACGACTTCAAAGCAACCCAAACTTGGTAATTAGGTCGGTGGCAGTTTCTGCCACCAACTAACGGAGAGTAACGATGGCCGGCGCAAAAGAGATACGTAATAAAATCGGTAGTGTTAAAAGCACTCAGAAAATTACGAAAGCGATGGAAATGGTAGCAGCTTCAAAAATGCGTCGTTCTCAAGATGCAATGGAAGCTTCTCGTCCATACGCTGAAACAATGCGTAAAGTGATCGGTCATGTGGCTAACGCAAACCTAGAGTACCGTCATCCGTACCTAGAAGAGCGTGAAGCTAAACGTGTTGGTTACATCATCGTTTCGACAGACCGTGGTCTGTGTGGTGGTTTGAACATTAACGTGTTCAAAAAAGCCGTTACAGACATGCAAGCATGGAGAGAGAAAGGTGCTGAGATTGAGCTAGCCGTTGTTGGCTCAAAAGCAACAGCTTTCTTTAAACATGGTGGCGCAAAAGTTGCGGCACAGGTTTCTGGTCTTGGAGATAATCCAAGCCTACAAGACCTAATCGGCTCTGTTGGCGTAATGCTGAAGAAATACGATGAAGGTGAACTGGACCGTCTATATGTAGTATTCAACAAGTTTGTAAATACTATGGTTCAGCAACCAACGATCGATCAATTGCTACCTTTGCCTAAATCGGACAGCGAAGAGATGCAGCGTGAGCATTCATGGGACTACATCTATGAGCCTGAACCAAAACCTCTACTGGATACGCTATTAGTGCGTTACGTAGAGTCTCAGGTATACCAAGGTGTGGTTGAGAACCTTGCTTGTGAGCAAGCGGCTCGAATGATTGCGATGAAGGCTGCAACGGATAACGCAACCAGTTTGATTGACGATTTGGAACTTGTGTACAACAAAGCCCGTCAGGCTGCGATTACACAAGAACTATCAGAAATCGTTGGTGGTGCAGCTGCGGTTTAAGCTTAGGTAAAACGAAATAGTTTAGAGGATTAACGATGGCTACAGGTAAGATCGTACAGATCATCGGTGCGGTAGTCGACGTAGAGTTCCCACAGAGCAATGTACCTAGTGTATATGACGCTCTAAACGTAACGGACTCAAAAGAGCGTCTAGTTCTTGAAGTTCAACAACAGCTAGGCGGTGGCGTAGTTCGTTGTATCGTAATGGGTAGCTCTGATGGTTTACGTCGTGGAGTTGAAGTGGTTAACACTGGCGCTCCAATTTCAGTACCAGTAGGTACTAAAACTCTAGGTCGTATCATGAACGTCCTAGGTGACGCGATTGACGAGCGTGGTGAAGTGGGTGCGGAAGAGGTTTACTCTATCCACCGTAGTGCACCAAGCTACGAAGAGCAATCAAACGAAATTGCACTTCTAGAAACGGGCGTTAAAGTAATCGACCTAATTTGTCCATTCGCTAAGGGTGGTAAAATCGGTCTATTCGGTGGTGCAGGTGTAGGTAAGACCGTTAACATGATGGAACTTATCAACAACATCGCACTACAGCACTCAGGTCTATCAGTATTTGCTGGTGTTGGTGAGCGTACTCGTGAAGGTAACGATTTCTACTACGAGATGCAGGAAGCGGGCGTTGTAAACGTTGAGAAGCCTGAAGAATCAAAAGTAGCGATGGTTTACGGTCAGATGAACGAGCCACCAGGTAACCGTCTACGTGTTGCACTGACTGGTCTAACAATGGCAGAGCGTTTCCGTGACGAAGGTCGTGACGTACTACTGTTCATTGATAACATCTACCGTTACACACTTGCAGGTACAGAGGTATCAGCACTACTAGGTCGTATGCCTTCTGCGGTAGGTTACCAGCCAACTCTTGCAGAAGAGATGGGTGTACTTCAGGAGCGTATCACGTCAACGAAATCAGGTTCTATCACGTCTGTACAGGCGGTATACGTACCAGCGGATGACTTGACTGACCCGTCTCCAGCAACAACGTTCGCGCACTTGGATGCAACGGTTGTACTTAACCGTAACATCGCTGCAATGGGTCTATACCCTGCGATCGACCCGCTAGATTCAACATCTCGTATGCTTGATCCACTAGTCGTTGGTCAAGATCACTACGAAGTTGCTCGTGGTGTTCAGCAGACTCTTCAGCGCTACAAAGAGCTGAAAGATATCATTGCTATCCTAGGTATGGACGAGCTATCTGAAGAAGATAAGCAAGTTGTATCTCGTGCACGTAAGATTGAGCGTTTCCTAACTCAGCCTTACCACGTAGCAGAAGTATTTACAGGTGACCCTGGTATTTACGTACCTCTAAAAGAGACTCTACGTGGCTTTAAAGGTCTACTAGCTGGTGAATACGACGACATTCCTGAGCAGGCATTTATGTACTGCGGTAGCATCGACGATGCTATTGAGAATGCGAAGAAGCTATAAGGCTAACTAGGAGGCGATATGGCAGCAATAACCTTTCACCTAGACGTAGTAAGCGCTGAGAAGAAAATCTTCTCTGGTCGTGTTGAAACGTTTCAGGTGACCGGTAGCGAAGGTGAACTTGGTATTTTCCATGGTCACACACCGCTGCTGACCGCTATCAAGCCTGGTATGGTGCGTATTGTGAAACAGCACGGCCACGAAGAAATTATTTATGTTTCTGGTGGTATGGTAGAGATTCAGCCTGGTACAGCGACTGTACTAGCTGATACAGCTATCCGTGGTGAAGAGCTAGACGCAGCGAAGGCAGAAGAAGCCAAACGCCGAGCTGAGGAGCAAATCCAGAATCAGCATGGTGACATGGACTTCGCACAAGCGGCCAGTGAACTGGCTAAAGCCATTGCTCAGCTACGAGTTATCGAGCTGACAAAAAAGCGTCGCTAAGCTCAATTAGCAACGTTGCATGAAAAAAGGCGGCCAATTGGTCGCCTTTTTGATTAATTTTAGTTGGAAATTTACCTTACTCCATTAACTAATCCTTCCAAGGTGTTTAAAATAACGCCCAATTAAAATAGAACGTCAATAGGTTATTAATGAAATTCAGTGCTGTGATCCTTGCTGCGGGTAAAGGTACCCGTATGCATTCGAACATGCCTAAGGTGCTACACACTTTGGCAGGTAAGCCAATGGCAAAACATGTGATTGATACATGTACAGGTCTAGGTGCACAAAATATCCACTTGGTCTTTGGCCACGGTGGTGATCAAATGCAAACCACTCTTGCAGAAGAGCCTGTAAATTGGGTGCTTCAAGCGGAGCAGTTAGGGACAGGTCATGCGGTTGATCAAGCGTCTCCGAAGTTTGAAGACGATGAAAAAGTACTGGTGCTTTACGGTGATGTTCCACTGATTTCAGCTGAAACGATTGAAAACCTATTAGATGCACAGCCAACAGGCGGTATTGCACTACTAACAGTGATTCTAGATAACCCGACAGGCTACGGTCGTATTATCCGTAAGAATGGTCCTGTTGTGGCGATCGTTGAGCAAAAAGATGCAACAGAAGAACAAAAACAAATTAAAGAGATCAACACTGGCGTGATGGTTGCGACTGGTGGGGATCTTAAGCGTTGGTTGTCTGGCTTAAACAACAACAACGCACAAGGCGAATACTACCTAACTGACGTTATTGCAGCTGCACACGATGAAGGTCGTGCCGTTGAGGCTGTACACCCAGTCAATGCCATTGAGGTGGAAGGGGTCAATGACCGCGCACAGCTTGCTCGTCTAGAGCGTGCTTTCCAGTCAATGCAAGCTCAGAAGCTACTAGAGCAAGGTGTCATGCTACGCGATCCAGCACGCTTTGATTTGCGTGGTGAGTTACAGTGCGGTATGGACTGTGAAATCGACGTGAATGTTATCGTCGAAGGTAAAGTTTCACTCGGTGATAACGTGGTTATCGGTGCGGGTTGTGTACTGAAAGATTGTGAAATCGACGACAACACCATCGTTCGCCCTTACAGTGTGATTGAAGGTGCAACGGTTGGTGAAGAATGTACCGTTGGTCCATTTACTCGCCTTCGTCCTGGTGCTGAAATGCGTAACGATTCCCATGTGGGTAACTTCGTTGAAGTGAAAAATGCGCGCATCGGAGAAGGTTCAAAAGCGAACCACCTAACTTACTTAGGTGATGCAGAGATCGGTCAACGTACTAACATCGGTGCAGGTACTATCACTTGTAACTACGATGGTGCGAACAAGTTTAAAACCATCATCGGTAATGATGTTTTTGTTGGTTCTGATAGCCAGCTGGTGGCGCCTGTCACTATCGCTGATGGCGCAACCATCGGTGCAGGCACGACACTAACAAAAGATGTTGAAGAAGGTGAGTTAGTAATTACTCGCGTCAAAGAGCGCAAAATTACTGGCTGGCAGCGTCCTGTAAAACAGAAATAAGCATTACCTACACTCTGTCTCTATATTGTCAAAGCCGCTCAACAAGAGCGGCTTTGTTGTTTCTAGCTAAGGCTTCATCGCTAGTAGCTAGGAATGGCAATACGTTTTTCGAGCCAACGAACGGCTTGAGATACAAATAGGATGAGCAACAAGTACTCCAAAACGAGGAAGGTATAAATTTCTAGGGGTAAGTACTCATTCACCACCAGCTCATTAGCACGGCGAGTGAGATCGCTTAAACCAATCACACTGACTAAAGAACTCATCTTGAGGATGTAGACGAATTGATTGCCCAGTGGTGGGAGAATTTGCCGAAACGCTTGGGGAAGAATTACCAAGCGCATCTTTTGCCAATAGCTTAAGCCCAAAGATTCAGCCGCTTCATGCTGGCCACGGCTGATAGCTTGTATTCCACCGCGAAACACCTCCGCCATAAACGCACTCTCAGCAATGGTCAGTGCAATAACACCCGCCCAAAAGTGATTGAGTGAGACATCCAACAGCGTTGGCATGCCGTAATACACCCAAAGTAGTAAGACTAAAACAGGCACTGAACGGACTACCTCGACATAAATACGGTTTATCCACTTCAGAGAGGCAGAGTCCGACAGAGCGGGTAACGCAACGATCAGGCCCAAGCTCATCGCAAATAACATACTGAGGAGTGATACCTGAATGGTGTCATTAAACCCAGCGATTAAAAACTTTAGATTGGTGAGCCCTTGATCCGTCGAAGGGTCAAGTACATACCAGCCCCATTGATAATCTGAACAACCAGTGAGTAATAGCAGTGAAAACAGCCATAGAGTTCGAAACGTCACATTTACTCCCTGAATTAACTAAAAAACTTCCTTTGTTGCTGCTATGTTATCAGTAGAGCTCTAATAAAGGTTAATTATTAAACCGTATAAGGTCATTATTTTTAAGGGAATAAAAATGAGAAAGATTTTACTAGTGCTAGGAATGTGTTTGCTTGCTGCGACTCGAGTCGCTTACGCTGAAAGCCGTCTTCAATCCATTTTAGACAATGGCGTACTCCGAGTTGGAACGACGGGAGATTGGAATCCGATGACGATGAAAGACCCCGCGACAAACAGTTATCGTGGCTTCGATATCGATGTAACAACAGAACTTGCTAAAGATCTCGGTGTAAAAGTAGAGTATGTAGCCACGGATTGGAAGACGCTAGTTAATGGCATTACCGCCAACAAATACGATATTACTGGCAGCGCATCTCTGAACATGTCGCGCGCGAAAGTAGCTGGATACAGCCAGCCGTATTTCTACCTTGCCTTTGTACCTGTGGTGCAAAAGAAAGATCTCGCCAAATTCTCTGATTGGGCAGATTTTAATAAACCAGAAGTAAAAGTCGCGGCGACGTTAGGTACGGTACAAGAAAAAATGGTGAAAGAGTTCTTCCCGTCTGCTCAGCATATTGTTATTGAAGCGCCAGCGCGCGACTTCCAAGAACTACTAGCTCGCAGGGCCGATGTATCGGTGACGTCCAATGTGGAAGCAGCGACGTTGGTGGATAAGTTTAAACAGTTGGCGATAGTGCCAGTGACCGCACCGCGTAAACCAACCCCAATTGCTATGTTGTTGCCGCAAGACGATCAAGTATGGATTAATTACATCAATCACTGGGTAGAGTTGAAAAAGACTCAAGGCTTTTTTAAGCAGACTGCCAAGAAATGGGGGTTGAAAAGCTTATAAACAGAAAGAGCCGCATTGCGCGGCTCTTTTTATTATCAGAACGATTAAAGTTCGTCTTCACTCACGACTCGGGCGTTGTCAGGAGTCGTAAAGTGCTTGGATAATTCGCGATTCGACAGAATGTATCCCATCCACAGCCCACCCATACAGATGATGATTGCGATGCCAGTAACCATCTGAGCTTGGCTTGCCATTGCGGCTACCAATGCACTTGAGAAGCTACTTACACAGATTTGCAGGCTGTTTTGCAGACCTGCTGCTGTTGCAGGGCTCTGTTGTGCGCTGGCCAGTGCACGGTTTACCACGATTGGGTACAGTGCGCCGTTAGCAACGGCAATCAAACAGAATGGCGCAAGAATAGGCCAAATCGATGACAGCTCCCACTGTGAAGCAATGAAAATCATTAATGCCGCGACACTAAATAGGCCAATCAGTTGGCGCAGAACCTTTTCATCACCAAATTTTCGAACGCCTACTTTACCTAAGTAGCCACCAGCCATAAACGCGATGGTTTGTGGGATAAAGCTCAAACCAATATCTTTTGCTTCGTAGCCCAGTTGCGCCATGATTTCTGGCATCCCAGTTAGGTAAGCAAAGAATGCAGCTGAAGCCGTCGCAAACATAAACACGTTGCCAAGGTATTTTTTAGAACTCAGCAGCGCTTTGATGTCGGCAGACATACTGGTTTGTTTGATTTCTGCTTTCTCGTCTTTTTGTGCCATGGTCGCAAAGACCAAAAAGACACCAACCAGTGTTAGCGTAATAAAGATACTGTGCCAGCCGAAGTTATCTGCCAACACAACCCCTAATTGAGGTGCTAGTGCTGGTGATAGCGCGACGAGTGGCATTATTGTCGCAAAAATTTGTTGGCTACTGCTTGAGTAGCGCTTAATGACCATAGCCTGCCAGATCACGGCTGGTGCACACACACCGATAGCTTGGATAAAGCGCAGTGTGAGTAGTTGCCATACTTGATCACAGAAAGCCAAACCGAATGACGCGATAGTAAATAGCACCAACCCGGCTGCGAGTGTATTACGATGGCCAAATTTATCGGATGCCAATCCCCACATTAGTTGGCCAATCGCCATACCAACGAGGAATACCGTTAAAGAGAGCGCAATTTGCTCAGGGCCTGTTGCAAAGTCGATTTCCATCGCTTTGAATGCTGGCAGATACATATCGGTAGCAACGAAGCCAAGCATCGATAATGCTGCCAGATAAATGAGCTGTAGTTTTGAGATTTTCATGATTCAACCAGTCAAATTATTTAATCATTTTTTAATCAACATCAGTTGGCGCCAACCCTGATTTATTTACCTTATTATTCTATTTTTCGATTTTGAGAAAATAAAACGCTAAAATTGTTGGTTATCAATCAAATTTTTTGAAAGGTTAAATCATGTTCTCTAAAGCGTCTTTGGAAATGCTGGATACGGTTGCCCGTTTAGGCAGTTTCACCGCTGCGGCTGAGGTATTGCATAAAGTCCCCTCAGCCATCAGCTATGGAGTAAGGCAGGTCGAGCAAGATTTAGATGTGGTGCTGTTTCGACGTTTACCAAGGAAAGTCGAGCTAACTCCAGCGGGTGAACTTTTTATGGCCGAGGCGCGCTCTTTGCTGCGTCAAATGGAAGAGGTGAAAGCACAAACGCGGCGAGCGGCTCAAGGATGGAAAAGCACGTTAAAGCTGACCTTAGATAACGTGGTGAAGTTAGAAAAACTCAAACCTTTGGTGGAAGATTTTTATCGCGAGTTTGAATTTGCTGAATTGCAGATCAATATGGAGGTCTTCAATGGTTCTTGGGAAGCCATAGCACAAGGTCGAGCCGACATTGTCGTTGGCGCGACATCTGCGGTTCCCGTTGGGGGAGATTTTGAAGTCAAAGATATGGGCGTATTAGATTGGGCATTTGTAATGTCACCCGCTCATCCTTGCGTTCGACAACAAGTGCTTACTGAAGCATTTGTGAGTCAATTTCCGGCGATCTGTCTTGATGATACTTCGAACGTGCTGCCAAAACGCCATACTGGCCATTATCCGCAACAGCGCCGATTATTATTGCCCAATTGGTATAGTGCGATTGAATGTTTAAAAAATGGGGTGGGCGTGGGTTACATGCCACGTCATATTGCAACACCCTTAATCAATGATGGTGTGCTGGTGGAGAAGGTCATGCCGGATGATAAACCGCTCAGTCACTGCTGCTTAGTATGGCGCAAAGATGATAATCATAAATTGATCCAGTGGATGGTGGACTATCTTGGGTCGCCTAATCAGCTACATAAAGATTGGTTACAGTCATAAAAAACACCTCGCTAATGCGAGGTGTTGTCTTTGATATATTTGAAATGTGGCGTTTTATGACAAGAAAAACTTATACGATGGGTTGTCTGTCTCATCTTTGCATTGATAGCCAAGTTCACGTAAATGTGCAGAAAACTGAGCTAAATCGCTTTCATCTAACTCGAAACCACATAAAACACGTCCGTAGTCAGCGCCGTGGTTACGGTAGTTGAACAAGCTGATATTCCAATGAGTACCGAGTGTGCTTAAGAAGTTGAGTAGCGCTCCCGGATATTCTGGGAATTCAAAGCTGTATAGGCGCTCTTTAAGCGGCTTAGACGGCTTACCACCAATCATGTAGCGCACGTGCAGCTTCGCCATTTCATCATCAGACAAATCAACCACTGGGTAGCCACCATCACGTAAGTCGTGAATGATATGTTCTAGCTCTTCCTGACCGCCTTGCAAACGCACACCGACAAAGATATTTGCCAATGCGTCATCGTTGTAGCGGTAGTTAAACTCCGTTACGGCGCGGCCGCCAATGAGGTTACAGAACTCAAAGAAGGCACCTTGACGCTCAGGAATGGTGACGGCAAGCAAACCTTCACGTTTCTCACCAAGCTCGCAACGCTCAGAAACATAACGTAAGCCATGGAAGTTAGTGTTGGCACCAGACAGCACAGTACCTAAATTCTTACCTTGCAGTTTGTTTTGCTCAGCAAACTTCTTCAAACCCGCCAGAGCAAGCGCGCCAGAAGGCTCTGCAATCGCACGGGTGTCTTCAAAGATGTCTTTTACTGCTGCGCAGATTTCATCGCTAGAGACTGCAATATGGCCATCAATGTACTTTTGGCATAGACGAAACGTCTCTTCACCAATGCGTTTTACTGCAACGCCATCGGCAAACATGCTGACCTGGTCTAATACTACTGGTTCACCTGCATCCAAAGCAGCTTTGAGGCATGACGAATCTTCTGGCTCAACTGCAATCACTTTGATTTCTGGCATGAGCTGCTTCACAAGTACCGCAACACCCGCAGCCAAACCGCCACCACCGACAGGGACGAAAATGTAATCAAGGTGACCATTTTGCTGCAGCATTTCCATGCCTATGGTGCCTTGACCTGCAATCACCAGTGGGTGATCGAAAGGAGGGACAAATGTGTACCCATGCAGATCAGAAAGGCGTTCCGCTTCCGCTTTTGCCTCATCGAAGTTGCTGCCGTGCAGCACTACATTGCCACCGAAGCCACGTACCGCATCGACTTTGATGTCTGGTGTGGTTTTAGGCATCACGATGGTGGTTTTGATGCCTAGCTTAGTACCAGAGAGCGCCATGCCTTGAGCGTGGTTACCTGCCGATGCTGCAATGACACCAGCGGCTTTTTGTGCTTCAGATAAACTCGCCACCATGTTGTATGCACCGCGCAATTTGAACGAGTGTACGGGTTGGCGATCTTCACGCTTGATCTGCACGTTATTCCCGATACGTGCAGATAAACGAGGCATTTCTTGCAGTGGCGTCACTGTTGCTACTTCATAAACAGGTGCGCGAAGGATTTGGCGCAGATAATCTGCGCCAGTTTGGTTCACTTGTTTTTCGGGTTGAGCTTCCATCATTGCTAGCCCTCTAGCTTCGACTTGTCTCGTACTGCACCCTTGTCAGCACTGGTTGCCATACTCGCGTACGCTTTGAGTGCAAATGAAACTTCACGTTGGCGGTCAACTGGTTTCCAGCCTAGTTCGTCTTGTTTTGCACGGCGCTCAGCAAGTTCTTGTTCAGACACTTGGAGTGAAATTGAACGGTTTGGAATATCAATTGCAATCATATCGCCTTCTTTTACCAGGCCAATTGCACCGCCGTTTGCTGCTTCAGGAGAGGCGTGGCCGATAGAAAGACCTGATGTGCCGCCAGAGAAACGGCCGTCAGTCAGAAGTGCACACTCTTTGCCAAGGCCCATCGATTTTAGATAAGTGGTTGGGTAAAGCATTTCTTGCATGCCCGGACCACCTTTAGGGCCTTCGTAACGGATAACAACCACGTCGCCAGCTTTTACTTTGCCGCCTAAGATGCCTTCTACGGCGTCTTCTTGGCTTTCGAAAACTACGGCTGGGCCAGTGAATTTATGAATGCTCTCATCCACACCAGCAGT
Organism: Vibrio sp. Vb0598; assembly: GCF_033338935.1. NCBI lineage: Bacteria > Pseudomonadati > Pseudomonadota > Gammaproteobacteria > Vibrionales > Vibrionaceae > Vibrio > Vibrio sp. Vb0598. Next base: position 52,346 of record NZ_JAWOTP010000021.1, read on the forward strand.
CTTAACGATACAACCATCTAATGCGATGTTGCCTGATAGAACGGCTAGGCCACCTTCTTGGCTAAAGGCATGATCGATAGTACGAATACAGCCTTCCGCACGGTCGTCATCAAGGCGATCCCAGCGGCAATCTTGTGAGAACGCTTGAGTAGTACGAATTCCCGCAGGACCTGCGCGGTAGAACTTAAGTACTTCTTCGTCTTCAGTTTGGATGATGTCGTATTTCGCCAGCTGCTCTTTCATCGAAAGGCCAAGCACGGTGCGCGCATCATTGTGTAGAAGACCTGCACGATCTAACTCACCAAGAATTGCCATGACGCCACCAGCGCGGTGTACATCTTCCATGTGATATTTCTGGGTAGATGGTGCCACTTTACATAGGTGTGGTACTTGGCGTGATAGGCGATCGATATCTTCCATATCGAAATCCACTTCACCTTCTTGCGCTGCAGCCAACAGGTGCAAAATGGTGTTGGTTGAGCCACCCATTGCAATATCCAGTGCCATCGCATTTTCGAACGCATCAAACGTAGCGATGTTGCGTGGCAGTGCTGATTCGTCATCTTGCTCGTAGTAACGACGAGTCAGTTCAACGATGCGACGACCTGCATTAAGGAACAGTTGTTCACGGTCAGCGTGCGTTGCCAGCATAGAACCGTTACCTGGTTGAGAAAGACCCAGTGCTTCCGTTAGACAGTTCATTGAGTTTGCAGTGAACATGCCTGAACACGATCCACACGTTGGACATGCGCTGCGTTCGATCTGCTCGCTTTGCTCATCAGACACTTTTGGATCCGCGCCTTGGATCATCGCATCTACAAGGTCTAGTTTGATGATCTGATCAGAAAGCTTGGTTTTACCCGCTTCCATTGGACCACCAGAAACAAAGATAACCGGGATGTTGAGACGCATAGATGCCATCAACATTCCCGGAGTGATTTTGTCACAGTTAGAGATACATACCATGGCATCGGCACAGTGCGCGTTGACCATGTACTCCACAGAGTCTGCGATCAGTTCGCGTGAAGGCAGTGAGTACAGCATGCCGCCGTGACCCATTGCGATACCATCATCAACCGCGATGGTGTTGAATTCTTTCGCAATACCGCCAGCTTTTTCGATTTCGCGTGCTACAAGCTGACCCATGTCTTTCAGGTGTACGTGACCCGGAACAAATTGAGTAAACGAGTTTACAACGGCGATGATTGGTTTACCGAAGTCTTCTTCTTTCACACCCGTTGCACGCCACAGTGCTCGTGCACCCGCCATGTTACGACCATGTGTGGTGGTAGCTGATCTATATTTTGGCATTTCCTAATCCTTCTTACTTCTGTTCTGGGTACACATAGTCTAACCAGCCCCACTTATCTTCCGTGGTGCCGTCAAATAGGCCAAAGTAGGCTGCTTGTAGTTCTTTAGTGATAGGGCCGCGCTTACCAGTGCCCACTTCAATCTTGTCGATGGTTGCCACTGGTACAATCTCAGCCGCAGTACCTGTCATGAAGACTTCATCGGCAAGGTAAAGGGCTTCACGAGCAATGTTCGCTTCACGTACTTCGTAGCCTTTATCGCGTGCAATTGTCATGATCGAGTCACGAGTGATGCCCGGTAGAATCGCGCTAGTTGCTGGTGGTGTGGTGATTACGCCATCTTTGATAACGAAGATGTTTTCACCAGCCCCTTCCGATAGGTAACCATCTACGCTTAGCGCAATACCTTCGTCGTAACCGTGACGACGCGCTTCACCACCAACCAGTAGTGAAGATAGGTAGTTACCGCCTGCTTTAGCCGCAGTTGGGATGGTGTTTGGCGCAGCGCGGTTCCAGCTTGAAATCATCGCGTCGACACCTTTTTCTAGCGCTTCTTCGCCTAAGTAAGAGCCCCAAGGAAATGCTGCAATGATTAGATCCATCTCAGTGCCAACTGGTGGACATACGCCTAAGCCAACATTACCGACAAAACCCAATGGACGAATGTAAGCGCTGTCGAGTTTGTTTTGGCGCAGCGTTTCGCGGGTCGCTTCCATGATTTCTTCTACAGAGAAAGGGATCGGAAAGCGGTAAATCTTGGCAGAATCTTTTAGACGTTGTGCATGCTCACGGTGACGGAAGACAATTGGGCCTTTTGGTGTGTTGTAACAGCGCACGCCTTCAAACACGGATGTACCATAGTGCATTGCGTGAGTCAGAACGTGAACGTTCGCCTCTGCCCATGGAACCATCTCACCATTAAACCAAATGAAATCTGCAGTTTTCGTTGCCATTTGTTGCCTTCCTTATGCACTTACGTGTTGTTGTAAGTTGTGATTTGGCAGTTCATCGTTGCGGATTTTTAGCACCTCAACCTTACGAACGTCCCACAACTTCTCTATTTGATTGATCAAAAACGAGATTGGTCGATCGCTGTCGACGATGATCTCGACGCTGGCTACTTTGCTTTCGTGGTTTTGCGTAGCAGCGACTTGTTTGATCACGAAGCCTCGGTGACGAATCACACGTAGAACGCGCTCCAACAGTACCGGTTTGTCATCGGCTTTGATGTCGAGTAAATATCTGTCCATGCGATTGTCTCCTATGTATTTTCCAACATATCACTGTTTGATGCGCCAGGTGGCACCAATGGCCACACGTTTTCTTCTTCATCAATCAAAACGTGAAGCATGTAAGAAGTTTCACTCGCTAGCATCTCTTTGAGAGCAGGTTCGACTTCTTCTTTCTTGGTGATGGTTTTGCCCGGGATATCGAACGCTTTTGCTAACATCACGAAATCTGGGTTGTCATCAAGAATGGTTTCACTGTGGCGACCGTCAAAGAACAATGACTGCCATTGGCGAACCATGCCAAGACGTTGGTTATTAAGAAGGACAATCTTCACTGGAATCTGCCGACGCTTCAGCGTGCCCAATTCCTGAACGTTCATCATAAATGAACCGTCACCTGTAATAAGGATAGACTGATCATCAGGACGTGCGACTGCAGCGCCCATCGCTGCTGGCAAGCCAAAGCCCATGGTGCCAAGGCCAGCAGAAGTGATAAAATTTTGTGGTTCGCGTGGCTGGATATGTTGCGCTGCCCACATCTGATGCTGACCGACGTCGGTCGAGACAATTGAGCTATCTGGCATCATGTCAGACAGTTGTTTAAGCAGTAGCGGTGCGTAGATTAACTCGCCTGGGTGGTCGTAACGCCACTTAAAGCCGCTGCGCAGACTTTCACTGTGATGAACCCACGGTGAGATATCTTGAGTCAGCTCTAGCTGAGGAAGAATGGTGTTGATGTCGCCACGTAATGGTGCGTTGGCGTGGCGCAGTTTATGAATCTCCGCAGCATCAATGTCGATGTGAATCACTTTCGCATTTGGTGCAAACGTATCGAGCTTACCCGTCACACGGTCATCAAAACGCGCGCCAACCACGATCAATAGATCGGCTTCTTGAACCACTAGGTTGGCGGCTTTGGTGCCATGCATACCCAACATACCAAGATAGTGAGGATCATGGCGTTCAATGGTACCGAGGCCTTTTAATGTGCTAACTGCAGGCATTGGGTTTAAGCGAAGAAATTCGCGTACTGCATCGGTTGCTTTCGCAAGTTGCACGCCACCACCAACATACAACACTGGGCGAGTAGATGCTGCCAGCACATCTTGCGCACGTTTGATATCTTCAGCGCTGACATCTTCGATTGCTGGTGCTATGTATGGAGGAAGAAGGTCTGTAGGTGCTTGAGCGAGTTGAACGTCTTTGGCGATATCGACAATGACAGGACCCGGACGACCGGTTTTTGCGACCTCAAAGGCTTCGGCAAGTGTCGGAGCTAGATCTTCAATTTCGGTCACGAGATAGCTGTGCTTAGTACAGGCTAGGGACATTCCGATCACATCCATTTCTTGGAATGCATCGGTACCGATATGAGAGCTAGCTACCTGGCCTGTGATGGCAACTAGAGGTACGGAGTCAAGGAAAGCGTCGGCAAGGCCGGTAACAAGGTTAGTGGCTCCTGGGCCGGAAGTTGCCATGCACACAGCAACGTCTTGAGTGGAACGAGCCATCCCGATAGCAGCCATAGCGGCCCCTTGCTCGTGACGGCATAGGATGTGTTCCACCCCACCGTCATACAAAGCATCATAGATTGGCATGATGGCCCCGCCGGGGTAGCCAAAAACGGTTTCGATGCCTTGCTGTCTTAAAGCGGCTACGACAAGTTGTGCACCAGTCATCGTAAACCTCCTTTGCTACGTTGTGGCTCGTAGCGATTGCCATATTTATTGCACTTCATGTGCACTCCCATTCTTCCCGTTAAACTGTCCGAGGGTTAGACAGATGACAACTTGTAGTTGTAAAAAAACCCCCGGACTTTTCAGTGCGGGGGTTTTTTGTAATTTGTGGTTACCTTTCGCCCACAATACCCCGCGCGGTGCCAATAATGACCACGATAATCAGGGCTAGCAGTGCGTTGATATGAGCGAAAAGGTTCATCTGTCTGTCGTTCTTTTTTCGTTAAAAAATGTTGTGTAATGTTCTACGAAATTGTTTGCGTCATTAGTGGTATCACACAATTCCGCTGCATGACAAGCAAAAAGTCATTCTTTTTTCACATTAACTCTCAATTGGGACGCGGTATATAACATAACCAACTAGATAAAACATTTGTTTACAGAGTGTTCAAAAAAATTGAGGAACGTATGGGGCTGGCAATCATTCATAGTCGAGCAAGCGTCGGGGTGCAAGCGCCATCGGTTAGTGTAGAAGTTCATATCAGCAACGGCATGCCAGGGTTTACCTTAGTAGGCTTGCCAGAGACAACGGTAAAAGAGTCCAAAGATCGCGTACGCAGTGCGATCATTAATTCTAACTTTCAATTTCCTGCTAAGCGGATCACCGTGAACTTGGCTCCGGCAGATCTACCCAAGGAGGGAGGACGTTTTGATCTTCCTATTGCATTGGGAATTTTGGCCGCTTCGGAGCAAATCGCGACAGATAAGCTCAAAAACTACGAATTTGTGGGTGAGTTAGCACTATCTGGTGGTCTGAGACCTGTAAAAGGTGTGCTACCTGCTGCGCTGGAAGCCAGTAAGATTCAACGTCATTTGGTCGTCCCACATGTGAATGGCGATCAGGCGGCGCTGGTGGGGAAGGAACAACATAAATCGGCCCAATCATTACTGGAAGTATGTGCCGAGCTTTGTGGTCAACATCGACTGAATCTTTTTCAAACGCCTAAGCGAAAAACGATCGAAAAACATGGTCGAGACTTACAAGATATTATTGGCCAACAACAAGGTAAGCGAGCACTGGAGATTGCTGCCGCTGGAAACCACAACTTACTACTTTTGGAACCTAAAAGACCTATTAATAAATTCTTCAATATTGAACACTAATCTTAATGAGTTCTTGTTACTACGGAGAGTTAATCATGGTAATGAAACTAGTTGATATACAAGTCAAAGATCTACGCCAACCTATCACTCTAGACTATCTAACAAAGCGATATCCTGACTGTTTTGATGAAGAGCAGAGATGGAAGTTGAACTATGACGAGCCTCTGGCACTCCACGCAGATGTAGAATTTGACGCTGAATACAACAGAAAAAGTTCAATGCCAGCAAACGGTGACTGGAGAGGTGCGGACGTACCTAATGTTATGCGCTGGTTTTTAAATCAACTGGAGAAAACAGGATACCCAGTAGATAACCTTGTGGTCATTAGTTATACACGATACATACGGCTAAACTCAAAGTACAAGCTGAGCATCGATATGAAGACTTTTCACACGAGAGAACCATAAGTCCAAAAGAACACATAGGCTCAAAAACATTCGTTTTTAGACCACCTAAGATGAACTAAATCTGGGTTGTTTTAAAAGTAGGGTGTTGATCGATTTAAGCCTAGCTTATAAAATACCCCTACTTTTGAATCTTTAGGAGTAAGGCAAGGTGAGTTGCAGAACGTACTTCTACTGCCGTGTATCCAAAACTGAACAGACCACAGAAAACCAAGTGCAAGCTTTTAAAGACAGAGGCTATGAAGTCGATGAAGCATTTGTAGTGGAAGAGACTGTTTCAGGAGCCGTATGCGCAATGGAGCGTAAAGGCTTTAAGACGATGGTAGAGCATAAGCTAATGAAAGGAGACACATTAGTTGTCTTGAAGCTTGACCGTTTAGGGCGTGACAACATTGATGTGCAGCAGACAATAAAACTTCTGTGTGAGAAAGGTGTTAATGTTCATAGCCTAGACTTACCTACAAAAGACCTAACGACTTCTGAAGGTAAGCTTATGTTGAGAATGTTCACGGCTTTTGCTGAGTTTGAGCGAGACCGAATCAGAGAAAGAACAATTGAAGGGCAGGCTAGAGCTAGATCACAAGGAAAAACGATAGGACGCCCCGTTAAGGCTACACCTCAAAGAGTAGCTGAAATGCGCTCTCAAGGACTTTCTATTTCGAAAACAGCAGAAAAGCTTAATGTTTCTATTTCGACAGTTAAGAGGCTAACAGCAGAAGCTAAGAAGCTTTAGACCTCTCTGAGATTGCTTTGCTATTAAAAAAATGAAACAACAAGCACACATAAAAAATTCAATTAATTTTTTTTACCGTTATTTGGTTATTTCCCACTCACAATTTCAGCCAAAAATAAAACACACTTTGTGTGTACGTAACTAGGCGGTGCAATCGAAGGAAAAACCATATCGTCCAACCCCTCCCCGCCTACCCATGATTATCAGGTGGTAGAGTGTTTGTGAGGTTCAATCATACTAACCAACCACAGATAGAGTTACACCAGTAGTAAACGATGATGAAACAGTGCACTTTAGAGCAAATTGACCCTAGACAGCTTGTTCTCGATGAAAGGTTTCAAAGCAGACAAACACAGTTGATAGCTAAAAGAGCAGATAGAGCAGCTTCAGAAAATAGTAGGCAAAGGCAACTCAGGAATATTCTTACCAGTCTAGAGAACGGTAATGGCATTAAGGAACCAATAGAAGCCTATGACATTTACGGAGAGTTGTATGTAGTGAGTGGTTTTCATCGTACAGAAGCATGCCACAAGTTCCTTAAAGATAACCCTAGCAACAATCTTTTAGTACCAGTGAAGGTCTACCGAGGCTATACAGAAGCTGAAGCCTACTTGGATTCTCTTACCAAGAACTTGGAACACGGTACAGCCTTAGATCAGTCTGAGATGTGGCAAAACAAGTTTAAGCACTCTTTGATGCAAGGTGAGAACCTAAAGATACTTTCAAAGCGAAAAACCGCTAAGTTATTTGATTGCAGTGAAACCCAAGGATTACACATTGTGAACGCTCAGAATGCCTGTGTCGAGGTTGGTTTACCTAATGTGAAAGAGTGGTTGGGTGATTATCAAAAGGCAGCAGAAAAGCTTAGAAAAAAGCTATTGAAAAGATATGAGGTAGCACCTGACGATTTCGATAAGGACGGGTTCCCAATTATCAGTAGATTATCAAAAGCCTATAAAGGTGAGAAATTTGATGCTGATTTATCTGAAGAAGAGCTAGAGCAAAAAGAAATCATTTATCAAGAAAGTACCCTCAAAGAGTTAATCCAAAGAAACCCTATAGCCTTTAGAAAGGCATTAAATACTTTAGATAAAAGAGCATTAGGAATTGTCGTAAAGCGTAGTTGGGATGAAAACGAGGTCATTCTAAAGTACGGTGAAGGTGATGGATACGAGAAATTCTAACGGCTCATAGCGAAAACCTAGGAATTACAGCAGAAAAAACCAAAAGAGATCTTAGCGGCATCCCCAAGCTGGTGTTTATCTTTGAGAAGACGCTAGGGTGGTCACTCGTGACCGCTAAGACCTCTAGGTGGTCACTAAAGGGTTGTTAATACAAATAGTTTTGATTAAAAGCCTTTATTTACAGTTGCTTATGTTTGTTTTTTGATGTTTAAACTCGACGGGAACTGCATGTAGAACACAAAAGTAAAGGAACTAGTTAGCGGTTTATCTGATCATATTGATTATGTAGTTTTAGATAGGTAAACAAAAACCCACTTTTAAAGTGGGCTTTAATTTTAGACATTTAAGCGTCAATAATACTTAATGAAGTAAATAGGTGGGAATGTACCATTTCCCCAAAGTAACCTAAGCAGCAGCTTGTAAAGGAAGTTCATTATTTACCTCCTTTAGTGCGTACTAGGAAACACCACGCACGCCAGCCATAAGCATGTGCATCAAGGATTTTAGTAGAATTACGTACACGACGATAGCGTGTGTATACCCATTTAAAACCCGCTGGTGCGTTACCGTGTTGGATATTCTTCATTTCGTTTACCCTTTATGATTAAAGGGATTACTGATAAGACCTCATCAAAATTCAAGTGATATTGATCACAAAAATAAAGTCAAAAGTATTGTTTTGTGACCTTCCTGTTTTATATTGATAAGGACTAATTACAAAAGATTTTCTTCTGTGTGCTACATACAGTAACCCCTTTTGTGGTTTGTATTCTCTAGACACCGTATGTATCGCGTCCAAACTTTACTTTACGGTGTGGTAGATGATTTCCAGATAAGTGCCTGCATTAGCAGTGCAGGTTTCTTATCCTTCGCAACCAATTTTAATGGGTTAGCTAGGTAGCGGCAACCTACTGATCTTGCTTGTGATTAAAAACAGTACACAATATAAGAGTCGAAATTGCTCATCAGAAAACAAAAAGGCGAAATTGTACGCTTGAGTTTTTGATTGTTCAAATCTAGCTTTTACTAATGTGATACTGATCTCATTAAAGCTGCTAATTCCCTTCAATTGCCCTATTCACAAGAAAAATAACCCAATGTTCATAAGTGTGATTGCGATCACTTAATTTTCCTGTTCTTCCTGTGTTTTGCTGCACGCAACGAAGCGCTTTATTGTACATATGGTACACATTGTACTTTCTTGAGGGTTAGAGCGCGTTCTGTGCGCACACACGCGTACCTTGTATATATATATAGTGGTTTACTATTGGTTGGTTATTCTGGCTTAAGCCATGAATCATTTTGATAGAAAGGGTAGCTATAACAACCTGTCAACGCTGTACCTACTGAACAACGGACAGGTTGAGTTATTTCGTTCTAAGCTTGTATCAGTTAAGACCCGTAATGATATCAACCCCAGCGAGTATCAAAAGTAACGCTGAAAGAGACTCCAGTATTAGTCTGCCACAAGTTCTCTGACGGGATAAAAGTTAAGATGATATCTTCTCCAGTCTTTAGGTTTATCTCCAAGCGTTCTTTGTTTTTGTAGACCACAATGTTGGTAATATGTCTCTTAAGGTATTGGTGTAAACGCAGGCGTTCGAAGTTTTCATTAAGGCTTAGCGTTATCTCTTGTAAATCAACCTCATCATTTTCTACTGCCTTAGAACTTTGAAGCATCAACAGCTCGTTCTTAACTATATCCATACGCTGCTCAGTTTTACGTATCGCTGCGCTAATGTACTTACTAGACCCATTTTCTTCTAGATCATTGATAAGGTTGTTTAGCTTCCTGTCTAGCTCGACAAGCTCACCCTCTAGCTGCATTTCTTTTTCGTGGTTATCTGCTTTGTTTGCAAATGTATGGAGAAGCTTTTGAAGAGCTATTAAAACAACCCACTGAACAGAATAATAACGATGACCTATATACTGACATCCAGCACCGTGTCTCGCTGTACTACAAACAAGGTAATAACCCCCTTTGTCTGAAGAGCCCTTATTAACAAATTGCATCGAAGAACCACATTCACAGGAAACCATCCCTGATAGAATATTACGTGTGTGACCTCTACGAATTGCTCCAGTCCCTCTGATTTTTCTACTTTGAGCCGCTGCCTTAGCTCTGAGCCATAAGTCTTTTTCTATAATAGGAGGATAGTAGTTTTCTATGACTTCCCCTGTAGGAACTCTTTGACCAAGCTTGTCTGTAACATGTGGGATGTATTCGCCTAGAACAGCGGTATTATTGAGGAGCTTAGTCACATAAGAGAGGTGCCAGCGTTTAGCTCTTGAGCCTATAGGAGCAATCCCCTGCGAATTTAGCTTTCTTATTAAAGCAGACCGTCCATACCCATTTGCTGAAAGCTCAAAAATATAACGAACAACCACTGCTTTCTCATAGTTAATCTGTATTTTAGTTTTGTCTTCGTTGTATTCGAGCCATGCAGGTAGGTGAGTTCCCAGTGGCTTTAGATGAGCAACTGCTTGCTTTGCATGCCATACATCAGCTAGGCGTTTACTTTTCGCTGCCGATTCCTCATGTGCTCTGCTCATGATTACAAGTGAGATAATCAACTTTGTCATATCAAGTTGACCTCTTCTATATACCTGTTTATCCATGAGAGTTACGACGATGATACCAAGCTCGACAAGCTCCATGAGAAGACGCATGGACTTTTCGACTGGTTGACGGCTCATACGGTCAAAGCTTTCTAGGAGTAACCAACTTCCTTCAGGAATAGTCCCTTCTTTAACCGCTTCTATAAACTGGGAAAGAGCCCCTTGTTCACTATTACGTCCTTTAAACCCACTAACACCCAAATCTTGAAAAGAAAGGCTCTGCAATTCTAGCCCGTTTTCCTCTGCGTATTTCCGAGCAGTTTCTAACTGTCTCTGTAAGCTACGACCTTCTATTTGCCCTTTAGTACTGAAACGAATGTAACTGTATGCTTTTGTCATTACTAAAAAACTAACTTATGTACTCCTAAAAATAACGTAGGTCTATTATATCTAAGATTCCTTTTCCTTGGCCCGCCAGGTACTGGAAAAACGATGTTGGCTTCGCGTTTGTGTGACTTATTACCGGAAATGAGTGACGAAGAAGCAATGGAAACCGCTTCGGTGGCATCGTTGACTCAGAGTGAAATTAATGAGCATAACTGGAAGTCGCGTCCGTTTCGTTCTCCGCATCATTCAAGTTCAATGGCGGCATTAGTCGGCGGTGGTTCGGTACCCAGACCAGGGGAGATCTCTTTAGCCCACAACGGGTTATTGTTTCTCGATGAAATGCCCGAATTTGATCGTAAAGTTCTGGACTCGTTACGCGAACCGCTCGAATCTGGCGAGATCATTATCTCTCGAGCGCAAGGTAAAACACGCTTTCCGGCTCGTTTCCAATTAGTTGGAGCATTGAACCCAAGCCCGACAGGATATTACGAAGGCAATCAAGCGCGCACTAATCCACAAGCTATTTTGCGCTACCTTGGTCGATTATCTGGACCACTGTTAGATCGCTTTGATATGTCTTTAGAAATCCCAGCTTTGCCCAAAGGGACATTAGCAGAAGGAGGTGATCGCGGTGAGCCGACTGCTATCGTAAAAGCGCGTGTGAGCCATGCGCGTAACAATATGCTAAACCGCAGTGGTAAGGTCAATGCACTGCTAGGTAGTCGAGAAATTGAGGCGTTTTGTCCCTTGCATAAGAGTGATGCTGAGTTTCTTGAGACCGCTTTGCATCGTTTAGGACTCTCGATTCGTGCATATCATCGTATTATCAAAGTGGCGCGAACAATCGCCGATCTGGATGGGGCGGAGCAAATTGAACGAACGCACTTGGCTGAGGCACTTGGGTATCGAGCGATGGACCGTTTGCTGAAACAGCTTACGGCGCAAGCGGTATAGACAGCAAAGTGTCATCGCAACAAGTGTTGTAAGCACCTTGTTGCGATGAAGGGCGTTAGAAGGTGTAGTTGAGACCAAGCGACAATAGGTACTCTTTCTCCTCATAAAACGTGATATTCGAGTCAGTTTGGCTATAGCCGGCTAAAGAAATGAACGACCAGTCTTGCCAGTCAAATACGTTTTGATATTCGTAGGCCGCAAATAGGCTGATGGTGTCGTCATTTCGTGTTTTAGCAAAAGTTTGGCTAGCGGCTTGATAGTCTTTCCATGCATAACCCGCGGTGAGGGCCAATCGATGGCGGTTGATAAATTTAAACCAGCTGATGTCAAACCCGTACGAATCAAATGATTCCGCCTTACCGTCGGCATCTTGATTGATGTAGGTGAAAGCGGGTTGCAACATAGACGTTTGGTTGAGTGGAATGCGATAGTCGCCTTTGACATAGTAAAGGTTAGCATCGCGAGCAAGTGAGCGGTCTGTCACTTCCTCCTGCTCGATGTCTTTATCAGCATAAGCAAGATCAAGGTTGAAGTTCTTATCTATTAACCCTTTGATCTGAAAGCGATACGCATTGCCGTCAACATCCGTCTCTTTACGTGCGGTTCCTACTTGATAAGGGTTGCGCCAAGTTTCGCCTTTGAGTACCGTCGGCAGATAGGAAACATCGAGCACGGTGCCAGATTGTAGCTCGTGTTGATAGCCCAACTGAAAAGCGAGTGTACCTACCGCGACATCTGAGCGTGTGGTACCGGCGTAAACTTGGTGGTTGAGTCGGCTACCAAAGGTGTATGTCACACTCCCTAGCGGTGCAGCGATAACGGAACTGTCACTATCGGCACGCTTATCGAGAGAATCGATGGTGTTACTATTTTCTGTATTGAAATTGGATTCTGATGATATGAATCCGGCATTCAGCGAAATTTCACCGCCAAAACCTGCGGTTTCAGCGAGTTGAGCCTGAGCAGAACTGACGACAAAGGCCAAAGGCAAGAGAAGTAGCCTTGGTTTCATTCGTTATCTCCTTGTTGTCGAATGAGTGGTGCACATATTGGTTGCGGTAACAAATCTGACCATTTCCACGCATGTTCCAATGTGGCAAAGGCGCAGTATAATTACACGCTGTTTTATTCTTCACACATTATCACTGTTGTTTGACTATCATGTTGGCATATTTGTTATTTTTTTTTAACGCTTCTTTTGTGATTCTCAATTCTGCGGTTTGTTCACTCGCAATTTGTGTTATCGCTGTATTTAAAATATTGCTTCCTGGCGTAAAGCTAAAAGCACTAGCGACCGTTTGTGCCAATAAGGTGATGTGGTTATGGGCTACCGTTAATGCGTGCATTCTGGCGGTATCTAACCGTGTTGAGTGGGATGTTCAGGGCGGTGAAGCGCTTAAAAAAGACGGGTGGTATCTGCTGATCAGTAATCATCTCAGTTGGACAGATATTGTTGTGCTTTGCTGCGTGTTTAAAGACCGTATTCCCATGCCGAAGTTTTTCCTCAAGCAACAACTGCTGTATGTGCCTTTCATCGGGATGGCGTGTTGGGCGCTCGATATGCCATTTATGCGTCGCTATTCGCGAGAGTATCTGATCCGCAATCCTCATAAGCGAGGTCAAGATTTAGAGACGACACGTCGCTCGTGCGCTAAATTCAAACACACTCCAACCACAGTGGTTAACTATGTCGAAGGAACCCGATTTACCGAAGAAAAGCAGCGTAAGAGTAAAGCAAACTATCAATATTTGCTGCAACCAAAATCGGGCGGGATTGCGTACACGTTAGCGGCGATGGGGGAACAGTTCGAGAGCATTATCGACGTTACGTTGGCGTACCCAGAAAATACGCATAAACCGTTCAAGGATTTATTGATGGGCCGCATGAGCAAGGTGGTTGTGCGTGTAAATGTGTTACCCGTTGATGAACGAGTGCTCGGTGATTACTTCAACGATAAGCCCTATAAGCGGCAATTTCAGCAATGGCTGAGTGATGTGTGGCAAGAAAAAGATCGGTTACTACAAGAGATTTACAAGTAAACAAAAGGGGAGCGACGTGCTCCCCTTTTGATTGATATCGATGTGCTTATTTTAGTGTCAGCAAGTAGTTCACCAGAGAGAAGTACTCATCCATCGTTTTGATGCTTTGTGCTTGAACTAGGTATTTGTTGTTAACGATAACCGCAGGAACGCCGGTTAGACCGCTGTTTTCAAATTGCTTGTCCATACGGCGAACCATTGAATCAACCGCGAAGCCTTTGAATGCAGAATCGAATTTTTTCGCATCTACACCTTCATCAAGGAAGATTTGACGAAGTTCTTCATCATTACGTGGTGCTTTCTTTAGATTGTGGATGCGGTTAAACATCACTGGCACCATTTTGTCTTCCACTTTTAGTGCAACCATCGTTGCGTAGGCTTTGCTCATTGATGGGCCCATGTTGCCACCCATGAAAGAAACGTGGTTTTTTAATAGCTTAGTACCTTCTGGCAACTGCTTTTTCAGTTGCTGGATAACTGGTTCAAAGCTATTACAGTGCGGGCAGTAGAAAGAGAAAAACTCCGTCACAAGAGGTTTTTTTGATGCCTCAAGATCCAATACTTTGTAATGTTCACCTTCTTTGAATTGCGCTGCATGTGCCGACAGGCTTAACATCAGCATAGAAAACAGTGCGAACAGTTTTTTCATCGAAATATCTCCATTTTTGAATTTTTGGCCTGACTTACCATTGAGGCATTAAAGACAGCGGTGCTTCTTCTAAAGCGGCGATCTGCTCTTTAAATGCAAGGACCTGACCTTCCCAGTATTTTGGCTCATTAAACCATGGAAAAGCGAGAGGAAATGCAGGGTCATGCCAACGTTTTGCTAGCCATGCCATATAGTGCACCATTCGTAGACCGCGAAGTGGCTCGATTAGTTTCAATTCTGCAGGATTAAAGTCGCAAAACTCTTGGTAAGCCTCTAAAACAATATCCAACTGCATCAGTTTGTCTTGGCGTTCACCGTTCAGTAGCATCCATAAGTCTTGTACTGCAGGGCCGTTACGAGCGTCATCCAAATCAACAAACATAGGGCCATCTCGCCACAAAATATTGCCTGGGTGGCAATCGCCATGTAAACGAATCATATTGAAGCCTTCTTGCCAGTGGCTTTCAATTGATTTGATCAGCATATCCAAGTCATTGAAGAAGCTGTTCTCCAAGTGCATTGGAATCATATTGGCGTTTTGCAGAATCTCTCTTGGTTGATACAGGTATTCTTGTAAGCCGATCGTAGGGCGATGTTGGAAGGCTTGGCGGCTGCCGACTTTATGGATTCGGCCAAGGAAACGCCCTACACCTTCGAGCTGATCTAAATTGTCAACCTCGTATTGGCGACCACCCACGCTATCAAACAGCGCAAAAGCATAGCCTTGATAGTGATGCAGGGTTTCACCGTTGATGCGCACAGGTGGTGCGACGGGGATCTCATTGCCAATCAGCTCTAAAGTAAAGTCGTGCTCCTCTTGGATCTGTTCATTGCTCCAACGTTCAGGACGGTAAAACTTGACGACATAACGACGACGCTCTTCGTCAGTGAATTGATAAACACGGTTTTCGTAGCTATTGAGGGGAAGAAAGCCTGATTCTGCGCGAACGCCGATGCTTTCTAACGCGTACCACATAAAGTCTGGGGTAAGGGCGTCAAAGTTAAACATACTTTGGGACATATAAACAAAAAGGCTCATTACTGAGCCTTTTTCCGTTAGTCACTGAAGTAGCGCTATAGTTTTTTAATAAAACGGCTTTCTACTTCAATAGTGAATTCGTTGCTCTTATCGGTGAGTATAAACTGAATTGTCGTAATCGCAGAGTTTAGCTTGTCAGGATCGGCACCAAGACTCATTGGCAGGTTTAATACCTCACCTGGCTGGACCTGAATTGTCTGCTTACCATACCAGCTTACATCGGATAGCCCTTCAACATCCAACGAGTACTCTTGCACTTGCTGAGTTTTGTTGATCACTTTGAGGGTGTAGGTGTTTTCTACTTCTCCCGAGCTATTAACGCGGAACAGTTGGTTACGGTCGCGAATAACACTCATGCCGGCTGGGTCTACCGCTGCAATTTGGGCAAAGAAAAGACCGACCATGACGAGTAGTACGGCACCATAGCCTAGCAGCTTCGGACGCATGACTTTGGTACTCTTACCCGATAAGCGATGCTCGGTAGTGTAACTAATTAGGCCTTTCTCGTAGCCCATGCGATCCATGGTGTTGTCACACGCATCAATACAGGCGCCACAGTTGATACATTCATACTGCAAGCCGTCACGAATATCGATACCTGTTGGGCACACCTGCACACACAAATCACAATCAATACAATCACCCAAACCAAGCTGCTTTGGATCGGCTTTACGCGGACGTGGGCCACGTTTTTCCCCACGTTTTGCATCGTAGCCAACGATGAAGGTGTCTTTATCAAACATGGCAGACTGGAAGCGCGCGTAAGGACACATGTGAATACACATGATGGAACGCATCCAACCAGCATTACCATAAGTACAAATGGCAAAGAACATTACCCAAAAGACGGGCCAGAAGTTGGCGTTAAAGGTGAAAAAGTCGATAACCAATTGCTTCATTGGTACGAAATAGCCAACAAAAGTAAAACCAGTGGCGAGTGCAATGGCAAACCAAGCTATATGTTTGACGGTTTTACGCATCGCTAAATTCGCCGTCAGCTTATTGGAGTCTTGTTTGCGGCGTTTATTGGCACTACCTTCGAGCTTCTCTTCAAACCAGATATACATGAAGGTCCAGACGGTTTGTGGGCAGAGATAGCCACACCAAACCCGACCCAAGAAGGTGGTAATAAAGAACAACCCAAACGCCGCGATCACAAACAGCAAGGCGAGTAGGGTAAGATCTTGTGGGTACAGGGTGGTACCGAAAAAGTTGAACTGCTGGTTGCCAATATCAAGCAAGATCGCTTGACGTTCACCGTAAGGGATCCACGGTATCAAAGCGAAGAGAAGCAGTAAGAACCAACCACCGTAACGACGCAGTTTCTGGTAAGTCCCTTTGCTTTCGCGTACATAGATGCGATTACTTGGGTTGAACCGATCCCCGTTTCCTTTATGGGTTTTGGGATTATAGGTTTTAGGAGTCACATCTTTGATATCGATCTTGTCCTGACTCATGCACTCATCCTTCTTAGGCTTTTATAATGTACGGCGTCATTTCTATTGATGTCGCTCGATGACATTGCTGCTCGTTCCGTCATAAAGATGACCGAACATAATTATTTTAGTAAATACTGATGAACGGCGATTATACAATCAATAACAATTCCGTTTCTTTAACGCAGTCAATGTTTAACAACAAAAATCAGTACAGTTAACCTGATAATTGGCTGAACAGTTATAACCAATTGTGGGACTAAAAACTTTGGTTATAAAAAAGCGACTCATAGAGAGAGTCGCTTAAAGAATACTGGCTGTTGAGCTGGTTATTTGATGATGCCACGAGCGCGTAGGATCGCCGTTTTAAAATCGTCCTCTTGGTCTTTTTTGAGTCCAGGGATCATTTCATCTTTGCTGCTATTACGCATTTTAAGGTGGTAGATCAGTACATCGTCGGTCAGATCTTCTAGCTTTCCTTCATAGCCTGCTTCTTTTGCCAGCTTAACGATGAACTGCAAGAGGTTCAGCTCTTGATCTTTATGCCATTCAGGCTCTAGTAGCTCAAGCAGCTCTTCAATGCGATGACACTTCATTTCTTTCTCCACAGAATTTATAGGTGTAATTAGCAGTAAAGGTACCAAATTGCTTTGCTAAGACCAAATAGGAAAAACGATCTCTTTCACCGTGGTTTGTTCTAAGTCTTTGAAGTTTTATGAGTTGCGTGCAAAGAAAAAAGCGCAGCTGGCGCCGCGCTTTTGATTAAGCTGCTTTGATAACTTTGGCCGGAACACTCGACATCATTGCTGTCTTCTCAACCAATGTCATTGCTGGCGCAACTTGCTTTGCCTTTGGTGCAGTAGTAAAGCCACTGCGGCGGCGCATTGCACTAGTATTAGTGTGTGCGAACCTGACTGTTGTTGGGCGCATTAATTTACCTAACTGTCAGGCATATCCATTGCCGATGTAATGGCCTGAATCATTATGAGCTAGGCTCCAACAAGATTGAAGAATCACTCTTCTGGCTCTCGCCAATCCAGTTAATGAGTCAGGAATACCGATATGCATGCATATCAAGTGTAAGATTAGCATCCTTGTAATAATTGGTCGATAGTTGAGCAATTGAATTGTTTAGATTTTGTCATTTTGTCGCGATGTTCGAGGCAATTTTTGTTTGATCCCACGATCAGCAGTAGTAGTATGAGATCTCGATGAAGGAGGTGCCTATGTCATTTTTGAAGAAGACACTTGCCAGTTTTGGGATTGGGAGCGCGAAGGTCGACTCAATCTTAAACCAAGACGTGCTATACCCAGGTCAAAGTGTGGATGTGTCGATCCATGTATATGGTGGTGCGACTGAACAAGCGATCGACAACATTGATTTAAAACTCTGTTGCCGCTACATCGCAGAAGCCCCTGATGACCGTGGTGCGCGAGAAGGACACAGCATGCGCCGAGTACCTCAAACTCATGTGCTTGCTAAGTGGAGTCTCCCTTACGCATTTACCATCCATTCCGGCGAAGAGCGTACCTTCGATGTTAAGCTCGATGTGCCTTGGAACACGCCTGTCACCATTGGTGATGCCAAAGTATGGTTAGAAACCGGCTTAGACGTTGCCGCTGCTTTGGATCCGACTGATAAAGACATCCTCACCGTTCGACCTGATCCACTGATGGATGCGGTACTATCTGCATTTGAAGCGCAAGGTTTACGAATTCGCCAGGTGGAATGCGAGGAAGTGAAAGGATTCGATCTACCATTTGTGCAAGAGTTTGAACTGGTGCCAACCGACGGACCTTACCACGGCGTGTGGCGCGAATTAGAATTTGTTGCCCACCGCAGTGAGCAAGAGCTCAAGTTGTGGTTTGAAGTTGACCGCACACGCAAGGGGCAAGGTGGCATGCTCGCGAGCTTACTGGGTAGTGGCAAACTCAAGCGAGAGCTGACCATTCCTGCCACGACTAAGCCAGATCAAGTTGGCGAACTGGTACTCAATTATCTCGATCAAACTACTGCCGTTCATGAGTCTTAATTTAAGCTTACACGTGTAAGCCTAATGTGCCATACTAGAGCAAATTTCAAACTCTAGTATAGGCGCATTGATGCCCGAGCTGCAGAAACCTCAATACAGTCAACGTGAAGAACTGGCCAATACCATCACCCACGGTATAGGGATGATTTTTGGTATTGTTGGCTTGATACTGCTGTTAGTTAAAGCCATAGACCATCAAGCTGACACTTTAACGCTTACCAGTATGGCGATTTATGGTGCGAGTATTATCGTGCTATTTTTGGCCTCGACGCTCTATCATGCGATCCCTCATCCCAAAGCGAAACGTTGGCTAAAAACCTTCGACCATTGTGCTATTTATCTTTTGATAGCAGGCAGCTATACCCCTTTCTTGTTAGTCAGCTTAAGAACACCTCTAGCATTTGGGTTGATGATCGTTATTTGGAGCATTGCGTTGATCGGCATCATCATGAAAGTTGCGTTCGTCTATCGATTTAAAAAGCTTTCTTTGATGACGTATTTGGTGATGGGATGGTTATCGTTGATTGTGATTTATCAATTAGCTATTAACTTGGATGTCGGCGGACTTACACTGCTTGCCGCTGGTGGAATTGTGTATTCACTGGGGGTGATTTTCTACGTTGCGAAGCGCATTCCCTTTAACCATGCGATCTGGCACGGCTTTGTTTTGGCTGGCTGCGTGTGCCATTTCTTTGCGATTTATTACTTTGTTGAGCCTATCTAGCCGATAGGCTCAACAAAGAATATTAAACACGTATTAGCGAGTTTTTACCTCTAGCACTTTGGCAGAAAACTGGTATTGCTGTGATTGCGGTACAGCCAATTTAATGCTCTTACCTTGTTCCGCTTGCTGTGGTCGCAGGTAGGTATCCGCCATGCGCTTGATGGATTGCCAAACAGTCACGTTTTCTTTTGCCAGTTGCTGACCAGACATATCAAACACTTGCACCTCAACTTCCACTTGAATGACAGATTGAGAGCTTTGGTTGGTGATTGATGTAGGTAAAACAAGCTCACCGCTTTGATAGCTTGCTGAACCAATCAATACATCCACACCTGAATCTGATAGCTGCATGGTTGGCTTTTTGGCGTTTACCACCACGGTCGTGCCAACGGTTTTCGTTACCACTGGAATTGTCGCAATCGCAGGAGCTGCGATTGTTTCAACTACGCTTGCTGTTGTTTGTGTCTCCGTCGCTTGCTGCGCCGGTTTTTTCATGACGTATTCCCAGGTAAAGTCATCGTTCAACTTCACTTCTCGACCATCGGCTAAAGTGATGACCTCGGCGGCGTATGTGGATGAGGCGGCAAGTAGGGTCGCCAGAGTAATCCATGTTTTCATTGTTATACCTTTTAATTAGAGTCTGCTTAGCGGCGCCAAAACGCAGGAAAGAACAGTACAAGAATAGTCAGAATTTCCAAGCGGCCCATTAACATCCCAAAGCTTAAGAGCCATTTGGCAGTATCGGGCAGAGGCGCGAAGTTGCCTGTTGGGCCAATCACACTGCCCATACCAGGGCCAACATTGGCAACGGCGGTGATTGAGCCAGAAATACTGGTCACAGGGTCGAGGCCAAGAGCACTTAAACAACCCGCGATAAAGATAATGGTGATAAAAAACATCAAGCCAAATGCCACCACTGAGCGAACAATATCATCATTCACCGGTCGCTGGTTATAACGCTGTACAAACACCCCAGAAGGGTGAATCAACTTCATCATTTGTTTGTTTAGCAGCGTCATTGCAATTTGGAAGCGGAAGATTTTGATCCCGCCAGACGTTGATCCTGAGCATGCTCCCGCCATCATTAAGAATGCGAAAAGAGTAGTGGGTAATGCGCCCCATGCGGTGAAGTCTTCTAAGCCAAAGCCAGTTGTGGTGACGACAGAGACAATATTAAACATCGACACTCGCAGGGCATCCAAAATGGTGTACCCATCTCGAATCACTAGCCAAGCTGAAATCACTAAGCTAGAGAATACGAACAGGTACGCAAATCCTCTAACTTGAGCGTCGTTAACCAACACATCAATACGGCGTTTACGTAATGCGGCGATAAAGAGCAAAAACGGCAAACCACCTAAGAACATAAAGGTAGTGGCCACCCAATGTGCGCCATTAGAGAAGTGGTTCATTGACCCATCAGATGTAGAGTATCCACCCGTCGATAGCGTAGTAAAGGCATGGTTGATTGCTTCGAACAGGTTCATGCCGGTGACCAAGTAGCCCAAAATACATAAGCCTGTTAGCATCAAATAAACCGCTACGATGTTTTTGGCGACCGTTTTCGCTCTTGGACTACTTTTATCCGACCAATCTGATGATTCGGTTTGGAATAGCTTCATACCACCGACATTCAGCATAGGTAACACTGCTACCGCCATCACGATAAAACCAATGCCACCAAGCCACTGTAAAATAGAGCGCCACAGCAAGATGCTCGGCGCCATGTTGTCTAGGCCACTGAGCACCGTTGAGCCCGTCGTGGTGATACCCGACATCGTTTCGAAGTAGGCGTCGGTGAAGCTGATGTGGTTGATAAACACAAATGGCAAGGCGGCAAACGCACTCGCGATGGTCCAAACCAAACTGGTGATGAGGAACATATCGCGTACGCTGAGTTTGAACTTGGCGGTTCGACCTATCGTTAGGCAGATGAAGGCGGCAAGGTGCGTGATCACAACGGCTTGGGCGAAATCGAGGAACCCCCCCGTACCGGTAAAGAAAGCGACCAAAGTCGGCACGTACATAAACAGGGCCAGTTTGGATAAAACCAGCCCGATAACAAACAGTACGGGACGTAAGTTGACCATAGGAAAATCCTAGAGGAAGAATGGACTCGGCTGGAATAGCGCTTCGACGTCTGATACGTATTTTTTGTTGACCAGGAACATCACCACATGGTCATCCTGCTCGATGACCGTACGGTCGTGGGCAATAAGAACTTCTTCGCCACGAACGATAGCACCAATGGTGGTCCCAGGTGGAAGCTTTATATCTCCAATCGCACGTCCAACCACTTTAGATGTACTTTCATCACCGTGAGCGACGGCTTCAATCGCTTCCGCAGCGCCGCGGCGAAGTGAGGATACGTTTACGATATCAGCGCGACGAACGTGCGTTAGCAAGGCTGAAATAGTGGCTTGCTGAGGTGAGATTGCTACATCAATTACGCCGCCTTGTACCAGGTCTACATAAGCGCCACGTTGGATCAGCACCATCACTTTTTTAGCGCCCATGCGTTTTGCCAACATTGCAGACATGATGTTGGTTTCATCTTCGTTGGTCAGCGCGATGAAGACGTCGACTTGGTCGATGTTCTCTTCCGAGAGAAGCTCTTGGTCTGCCGCATCACCGCAGAACACGATGGTGTTTTCTAGTTGCTCAGAGAGCTTTTCTGCACGCTGGTAGTTACGCTCAATCAGCTTCACGCTGTAAGTTTGCTCTAGGCGTTTTGCCAAGCTTGCGCCAATGTTACCACCTCCAACAATCATGATGCGGCGGTACGGTTTTTCTAGGCGCTGAAGCTCACTCATCACTGAGCGAATATGATTACTTGCTGCAACGAAGAACACTTCATCGTCGGCTTCAATAATGGTGGTACCTTGTGGGCGAATCGGACGGCCTTGACGGAAAATCGCCGCCACACGGGTATCGATGTGCGGCATGTGCTCACGCAAAGCAGACAGCGCGTTACCCACCAACGGGCCACCATAGTAAGCTTTCACCGCCACTAGGCTGACTTTCTGTTCAGCAAAACTCACCACTTGCAGCGCGCCTGGGTATTGGATCAGACGTTCGATGTAGCTCGTGACGAGTTCTTCTGGTGCGATAAGGTGATCAACAGGAATAGCGCCAGATTTAAACAGGGCTTCTTTTTCTGCCAAGTATTCTGGAGAGCGAATACGCGCAACGCGGTTTGGGGTATTGAATAGAGTGAACGCGACCTGACAGGCGGCCATGTTGGTTTCATCAGTGTTGGTTACTGCGACGAGCATATCGGCGTCTTGCGCGCCAGCTTCGTGTAGCACGTCTGGATGGCTCGCATGGCCATTGACCACACGTAGGTCGTATTTGTCCTGCAATTCACGCAGTCGGTCGGCATTATTGTCGACGATGGTGATGTCGTTGTTTTCACCCACTAGGTTTTCTGCCAGTGTGCCGCCAACCTGACCTGCACCAAGAATAATGATCTTCATACTCTTTTCTCGTATCTGAAAAAGGCGATTGAAATCACTTCAATCGCCCTATTTAGCATGCTGTTACGCGTGTGTCTTAGTTAGCACTGCGTAGTAGAAACCATCCATATCTTCTTCGCCTGGTAGAATTTGACGACCAGGCTGGTCGGGATCAGAATCCAGCAGTTGCGCATCCGCGGTACGTGCTAAAAACGCTTTTACTTGCTCCACGTTTTCTTGCGGTATGATTGAACAAGTCGCGTAAACCATGGTGCCGCCGGGCTTCAGTTGCGTCCACATGGCATCAAAAATTTCACTTTGCAGCTCTGCTAATGCGGCGATGTCGTCTGCACGACGTAGCCATTTGATGTCTGGGTGACGACGAATCACGCCAGTCGCAGAACATGGGGCATCCAGCAAAATGCGATCAAATTGCTCGCCTTGCCACCATTCTTGTGGATTACGCGCATCACCGCAAACCACTTTTGCCTGAAGGTTGAGACGCTTCAGGTTTTCATGCACACGTTTCAAGCGTGTGTCGTCGCAGTCAATCGCGACCACTTCACTGCCCGACGTGCGCTCTAGAATGTGCGCAGTCTTGCCACCTGGCGCAGCACAGCAATCTAAAATCCGTTCGCCGTCTTGTGGTTTTAGGTAGTTGATCGAAAGCTGCGCCGCCGCATCTTGTACCGAAACCCAACCTTTATCAAAACCAGGTAGCTTCATCACGTCACATGGTGCGGCCAATTTTATGGCGTCCATTGCTTCTGTGTGTGGCGTGCTATCAATGTTTTCATTTTTGAGCAGCGCAAGGTATTCATCACGAGTGTGGTGTTGATGGTTCACACGCAGCCACATTGGTGCTTTTTGGTTGTTCGCTTCAACAATACTTTCCCATTGCTTTGGGTAGGCCTCTTGCAGCAGTTTTAGTAACCAGCTTGGGTGACCGTACTTGCCAGCGTTGTTGCTGACGGCCATTTGGTCGAGTTCTTCTTGGTTGCGCTGGTAGTTACGCAATACCGCGTTAATCAAACCACGCAGACGAGGACCTTTCAGCTCTTTAGTGCCTTCAACCGTTTCACCGACTGCTGCGTGCGCAGGAATACGCATGAAGCTCAGTTGGTAAATACCAACCAGAATTAGGTGATGGAATACACGTTGTTTGCCTTTTAGCGGCTTATCCATCAATTGGTTTGCGATCATTTCTAGGCGAGGTAGGTAACGTAGCGCACCGTAACAGATCTCTTGTAACAGAGCGTGGTCACGAGGTCGTACCGTTTGTTGAGCCGCTGGAAGAGCGCTTGAAAGTGAGTGGCCCTTGTCGACGACAAGATACAGGACGTTAGCAGCCGCAGCGCGAACATTCATGATGAGTACCTTAAAGTAAAGGAGGGCATCTCTGCCCTCTAAAAGTTCGTATAATTGGGGATAATAACCCCTAGTATGGCTTAAACTAGCAGAGTGCCCACTTCAAACCAAGCCGCACGCGAATTCAGAATATCCTGAACTGACATGGCTTTTTTGCCAGGAACTTGCAGTTGCTCTAGCACCAGTATGCCGTTGCCTGTCGCAACATAGATACCGGTTTTATCTGCTTGCACGATGGTGCCGGCTGGCTTGTCACTGGTTTGCTCTGCCACACGGCTTTGCCATACTTTGATGCTGTTTTCTGCCGCCTCAAAGTGGCTCATTGGCCATGGGTTAAATGCACGAACGCAGCGCTCAATGTGCGCCGCATCGTCGTTCCAGTTGATGCGTGCTTCTTCTTTGCTGAGTTTTTTCGCATAGTTCGCTAGCTCATCGTCTTGCTTCACTGGCACTGCTTTACCCGCAGCAATGTCTGCTAGGCAGTCAATCAGGGCTTCTGGACCAAGCTCAGCCAATTTTTCGTACATTGAAGCGCTGGTATCTGTCGCTTCGATTGGCAGAGTTGCAATCTTCAGCATATCACCAGTGTCGAGACCGATGTCCATCTGCATGATGGTTACGCCAGTTTCTGCATCGCCCGCCCAAATAGAGCGTTGGATTGGAGCCGCACCACGCCAACGAGGTAGGATAGAACCATGTACGTTGATACAACCCAGTTTAGGGGTATCAAGAACCGCTTGTGGCAGCAGCATACCGTACGCAACGACAACCATGAGATCGGCGTTCAGATCGGCAAGTTCTTGTTTCGCTTCGTCGGACTTAAAGCTTTCAGGTTGGTAAACCGGGATGTTGTGTTCCAGCGCCAGTTGTTTTACCGGTGGCGCAGCCAATTTCTTGCCACGACCCGCTGGACGATCTGGGTTTGTGTAAACCGCGATGACTTCATGCTCCGAAGACAACAACGCCGCCAAGTGACGGGCGGCGAAATCCGGAGTACCTGCAAAGACAATACGTAAAGACTGACTCAAGGTAGGCTTCCTTCTAATTGGTATGGTTCGAGATTAAGCGTTTTGCTGCTTCTCGTTAAAGCGTTTGATTTTTGCTAGCTTGTCCTGAATGCGTTTGCGTTTCAGTGGTGATAGGTAATCCACGAATAGCTTACCTTGTAGGTGATCAAGCTCGTGTTGAACACAAATCGCTAGCAGGTCGTCGGCTTCAAAGGTGAACTCTTTGCCATCACGATCCAGTGCTTTAACGGTAACTTCTGCAGCGCGAGGCACAAGTGCGCGCGCACCTGGTACCGACAGACAGCCTTCTTCGATGCCATCTTCGCCACGCTTTTCCAGAATCTCAGGGTTGATTAGCACCATCGGCTCATCGCGAGTTTCTGAAATATCAATCACTACGATACGTTTGTGGATATCAACCTGCGTTGCAGCAAGGCCAATACCTTCTTCGTCGTACATGGTTTCAATCATGTCATCGACGATTTTTTGAATCTCAGGTGTCACCGCTTCAACAGGCTTTGCGACTGTGCGCAGGCGATCATCCGGGAATGTTAATACTTGTAATACAGACATATTCACTCGAAATATTGAACTGTGCCGAAACAGCACAAACCTTGTTGGCTCAATTCTAGACATTTTATAGCCTAAATGACAGCATCCTTGCACCAATTTCCATTCTGGTTCCTGCTTAATAGACCAAGGACGAGGGTCATGAATCGAATTTTCCGCAACGTTGCCAGTGTTACGTTGCCGTTACTTTTCTCTTTCAACGCTGTAGCAAATGTGGATGCGAACCCACTGACAGTTAAAGATGATGCGCCACAAACGTATGTAGTCGTGAAGGGCGATACGCTATGGGATATTTCGGCCATGTACTTGGATAGCCCGTGGTTGTGGCCTCGTTTATGGCAAGTAAACCCGGAAATCGACAACCCTCATTTAATTTATCCTGGAGACAAGCTGTCTTTGGTGTGGATTAACGGTCAGCCCGTGTTGAGCCTAAAACCGGTTAAGAAGCTGAGCCCGAAAGCTCGCATCACAGAAAAGAAAGCCCTACCAACGGTCGCGGAAGGTTTGGTGATGCCTTACCTCAAATCGGATCGGTTGCTAGATAAAGATTCGTTGAACAGAGCAGCAAAAGTGATGGGTAGCAGCAAAGGCAGTAAGTATCTGACTGCAGAAGATGTGCTGTATATCAATGGCAATCAGACCGCGACAGGTTGGGCTATTTACCGACCAGTAGCTACCTTTTCGCGTGACGATGTGTCCGAAGAGATTACCGCGCTGCGTTTGATTGCCAAAGGCGAGCTCGTTGAAGCTTCGAGTGATTATTCAGGTTTGAAGCTTACATCGCAAATGCAAGAAATCCTACGTAACGATATCGCGTTGCCAAATCAATCGGTTGAGAATACTGACTTCACGACTACGTTCTATCCGCTGCCGTCGCCACAAGGCAGTTCTGCAAAGTTGCTAGGTAATATCGAAGGTATTCGCTTTAGTTCAACTAACCAAGTCGTGGTGATTGATAAAGGCACGTCAGACAATCTCAAGCAAGGCAGTGTGTTTGATTTAAAAGAAGACGCGCACCCAGTTTACAAAGACGGCGATGAGTTCAAGAAAGAGTTTGGCGTGCTTGATAAGAAAATCACTTTGCCTCAAAGCAAAGTTGGTGAGTTGCTGGTCATTCGTCCTTATGAGTACTTTAGCTTGGCACTGATCACTAACAGTACGAAACCCATTAACCAAGATATTTCGGTGGTGTCACCGTTGGCGGACGAATTAACCATCGATGAATCGACGAAATAACGATGATCTCGCTGCCTGGTTAAAACTGAGTTGTTTACCAGGCATTGGCGGCGTCAAAATGAATAAGCTACTGGCAAGAGACACGCCACGTAACATCGTAAACTTCTCTCCTGAACAGCTACAACAACTTGGGTTAACAACTAAGCAAATTCAAGCTTGGGCTTCAACAGATAAAGAAGTCGATGCTTGTTTAAGCTGGCTTGAGGCTTCTACAAACCATCATATCCTGACACTGACTGACCCGCGTTATCCACCTCAACTCAAACAAATCGTTGCACCGCCACCTCTACTTTTTGTTCAAGGAAACCCTACTTGTCTTTCTCAGCCACAAATCGCGATGGTTGGCAGTCGAAATGCGAGTATTGATGGATTACAGCATGCACGTCAGTTTGCTGCAGAGTTTGTTCAGCACGATTTTATTGTCACCAGTGGTCTCGCTTTAGGCATTGATGGTCATGCGCATGATGGTGCGTTGCAAGCGGGTGGTAAGACGATTGCGGTGCTAGGATCTGGCTTAGAAAATATTTATCCGGCACGTCATCGTGGTTTAGCGCAACGTGTTATTGAACATGGGGCTTTGGTGTCTGAGTTTCGGCCTAATGCCAAGCCGCGCCCAGAAAACTTCCCGCGTCGTAATCGTATTATTAGTGGATTATCGCTTGGTGTACTGGTCGTCGAGGCGGCGAAAAAGAGCGGCTCGTTAATTACAGCTCGTTACGCGCTTGAGCAAGGTCGAGAAGTATTTGCGCTGCCAGCGTCAATCAATGCCCCCAATGCCTGCGGTGGAAACCAGTTGATACGTCATGGCGCTTGCCTCGTAGAAAAGACGAAAGATGTCTTAGATGAAATACAGTCCTTGCTTGATTGGTCTATTAATCAGAGTACCGATTTATTTTCTACGTTAAATGATGAAGAAGAATTGCCATTTCCTCAGCTGTTAGCTAACGTAGGAAGTGAAGCTACACCGGTTGATATTCTTGCAAACAGGACCAATATACCTGTCCAAGAAGTCATGATGCAGCTCTTAGAGTTAGAACTCTCTGGGCATGTCGTTGCGGTTTCAGGTGGCTATATTCGAAAGGGGAGGGGCTAGCTATGATGATGGATATACTGATGTATCTATTCGAAACCTACATCCATAGCGATGCAGAGTTACAGGTCGAACAAGACGAGTTGGAAGAAGAGTTGCTTCGTGCTGGCTTCCAACAAAAAGATATCTACAAAGCCCTTGTCTGGTTAGAAGAGCTTGCCGCATTGCAGCAAAGTGACACCTCTTCTGCAATCTCGACTTGCATGGCTTCGTCATCAACTCGTATCTACACAGCGAAAGAGATGCAGCGTTTAGATTTGGAATGCCGAGGATTTCTATTGTTTCTCGAGCAAATCAATGTGTTAACCACAGAAACTCGCGAAATGGTGATTGACCGAGTGATGGGATTAGAAACGAGTGAGTTTGAGCTTGAAGACCTCAAATGGATCATTCTGATGGTGCTGTTTAATGTGCCTGGCAACGAAAACGCTTACACGCTAATGGAAGAGCTGTTGTACACCAAGGAACAAGGGATTCTTCACTAACCATCTGGGCAAGTTCGAGTTTAGCCAGAATAAACGCGAGCTTGTCTTTTTGTGTGTTTTTCACGAAACGGTAAGTATGAGTAGTAAAATCGACAACACCCTTTTCTCTGCCCATGAACACGCTTTGGAGCACGAGCCGTGTCCAAAATGTGGTGGTGAGCTGACTCTCAAGCACGGAAAACATGGCCCATTTCTCGGCTGTAACCATTACCCAAGCTGTGATTACATTAAACCGCTACACAGCAATGATGGTCACATCGTGAAAGAGTTGGGTGTGCCTTGTCCTGAGTGTGGCAATGAGTTGGTTCTCCGCCAAGGGCGCTACGGTATGTTCGTTGGTTGTAGCCATTACCCGGCTTGTCATCATATTGAGTCGATTAATCAACCAGAGCCAGAGGCGCAGTCACAAGAGCAACACGCTTGCCCTGAATGTGGCAAAGGACATTTGGTTGAGCGTAAAACCCGATTTGGCAAAACCTTCTACGCGTGTGATAACTACCCTAAATGCAAATTTGCTGTGAACCTTGCTCCGGTCAAGGGGCGATGCGAAGAATGTGGTTTTACTTTGTTGGTGGAGAAGAAACTCGCCAGTGGTGTGAAATTGCAATGTGCCAACCGTAAGTGCCAGCACACCCAACAAGGGTAAATACATCAAAGGAATTAAAAAGGGTCGCATCGTGCGACCCTTTTTTTATTTTTTTGCTGCCAAACGTTAGTGTTGAGGCTGTTTAGCGAACGCTTGCACGGCTGGGAAAGCTATTGGGTCTAAGATGTCTGCCAGAGCGCACAACCTACGGTGCAATTCTCCTGGGTAGTCGCCACACACGTTGATGTGTCCCATCTTGCGACCTGCACGTTTCTCTTTGCCATACCAATGAAGGTGGCAACCATCCATTAATAACAATGCTTCTGGTAGTGTGTCTTCACCAAGAATATTAATCATTGAGGTTTCACGAACCAATTTCGTACTGCCTAATGGTAAGCCGCACACTGCGCGCAGATGGTTTTCAAACTGACACGTTTCTGCACCTTGCTGTGTCCAGTGACCAGAGTTGTGCACGCGTGGAGCAATCTCATTCACTAAAAGTGCCCCATCGACATCAAAGAACTCAAGCGCTAATACGCCAACGTAATCTAGGCTATCTGCGACTGCCGTGAACATTTGCTTTGCTTGTTCCTGTAACCCTGGCGCATCAATCGCAGTAGAAAGACTCAATACACCGTTGGTGTGGACGTTCTCTGCCAGAGGATACACTTCCACACTGCCATCTTTGCTTCGAGCACCAACCAGTGATACTTCGCGGTTAAAAGGAACAAACTCTTCAGCAACAATCGCTTGAGTTGGTGTTGCCGCGATGCACTCTGCCATCTCAGTCCAAATGTCGTCGACTTGAGAAGCTTCTTTTAAGCGCCATTGGCCTTTACCATCGTAACCACCTAATGCACTTTTCAGAACCATTGGCATACCAACGTGTTCAATTGCGCGCTCAAAGTCTTCACGAGTTTCAATGACGTAGTATTTCGCGTTGCGCACGCCGGCATCATCAAGCAGTGCTTTTTCAATACGGCGATCACCACCTGCTTTGATGGCTTGCGTACTTGGTAGGAACTTGCCGCTCGCTTCGCAAACTTTGAGCACGTCATGTGGAATATGCTCGAACTCGGCAGTAATCACATCAACTTGCGTAATCGCATTTTCCAAGCCATGGCCAAGTACCTGTTGAGTTAAAGGGTGAACGACATCACCGCTGCTGACATCGTAAGCTGAAATTTGAATATTCAGTGGCGCACCAGCCAGAGACATCATACGAGCCAACTGACCCGCACCAAGAACCAGTACATGCATCTGATTAATCCTCTGCAGGGTTTGGATTTGCGAGAACTGTTTCCGTTTGCTCATTACGGAATGCTTCTACCTTCGCCATGATGTTTTCATCATGAGTGCCTAGGATTTGCGCTGCTAGGATACCGGCGTTTGCTGCGCCCGCTTCGCCAATCGCCAATGTACCAACCGCAATTCCCTTTGGCATCTGTACAATAGAAAGCAGTGAATCCATACCTTTCAGTGCACGAGACTGAACGGGAACCCCAAGCACAGGCAAACTAGTAAACGCCGCCGCCATACCTGGTAGGTGGGCTGCACCACCTGCGCCTGCGATGATAACTTTGATGCCGCGTTCTTTTGCGCCACTGGCGTAGTCAGCCAGTAATTGAGGAGTTCGGTGTGCTGACACGACTTTTGTTTCGTAAGGCACGCCAAATTGGTCTAGCATGTCCGCTGCTAGTTTCATGGTTGGCCAATCGGATTTAGAACCCATGATGATACCGACTTTCATCTCAAACTCCTTTAAGCTGCAAAAATTAGGTGAGCTATAAATTTGTGCGCATTATACGGGGATTTTTATCTCAAGCAAACGTTTGCGTCTTGTTGTTGGCGCTATTGATACATTTTATAAAAAAATTGCTTTAGTGTCTGAGAATGAATATTTGTACACTTAGTGAAAACAACACAGTCAAACAAATAGGAAGTAATCGGTGGATAACTTTGAACAAGTGCTCAACGCACTCAAGCAAGGCGAAGTGATTGCCTATCCAACAGAAGGGGTTTTTGGTGTCGGATGTGATCCAGATAACCCAGAAGCAATTCAAAAGCTATTAGAGCTCAAGCAGCGTCCGGTAGAAAAAGGGCTGATTCTCATCGCGGCAAGTTATGATCAGCTCTTGCCTTATATTGATGAATCTCAGTTGACTGAAGAACAATTACAGACTGTTCATGCCACTTGGCCAGGCCCATACACTTGGATCATGCCAGCGAGCGATAAAGTATCCAACTGGGTTTCAGGGCAGTTTGATTCAATTGCGGTTCGTGTGACTGATCATCCTTTGGTGCAAAAAATGTGTAATGCATTCGGAAAGCCGTTAACCTCTACCAGCGCGAACCTTTCCGGCTTACCACCGTGTATGACCACGGAAGAAGTCGAAGAGCAGTTGGGTGATAAGCTGGTCGCCATTCTTCGTGGCGAGACCAGCGGTCGTGATAAACCCAGCGAGATTCGTGACGCCAAAACTTCACAAATATTAAGACAGGGTTAACCCTGCTAGCCAGCCATCATTAGGTTTCACGTAATAGGTAATAACGTATGTCAGCGATCGATAAGCACGCCGTAAAGCAGTTCTTGATGTCACTTCAGGATTCCATTTGTCAGCAGTTAGAACAAGAAGATGGAAAGGCCGTCTTTGTCGAAGATGCATGGCAACGTGAAAAAGGAGAGCGTCTGGGTGGCGGTGGTCGCTCACGTGTTTTGCGTGATGGCCTTGTTTTCGAGCAGGGAGGCGTGAATTTCTCGCATGTGGAAGGGAAAGAAATGCCAGCATCTGCGACAGCGCATCGCCCAGAGCTAGCGGGTCGTCGTTTTGAAGCGATGGGTGTTTCTTTGGTTATTCACCCTAAAAACCCTTACGTACCGACTTCACACGCCAATGTCCGCTTCTTTATTGCAGAAAAAGATGGCGAAGACCCAATTTGGTGGTTTGGTGGTGGTTTTGACCTAACGCCGTTCTACCCATTTGAAGAAGATTGCCAATCATGGCACGACACTGCAAAACAGCTTTGTGCACCATTTGGTGACGATGTTTACCAAGAGCATAAGGCATGGTGTGACAAATATTTCTTCCTACCACATCGTAATGAAACTCGCGGTGTTGGCGGTTTGTTCTTTGATGATCTAAACCAGTGGGAATTTGATAAGTGTTTTGCTTACATCAAAGCAGTCGGTGAAGGCTATTGCCAGGCTTATTTGCCGATCGTTTCTCGTCGTAAAGAGATCGAGTATGGTGAGCGTGAGCGTGAATTCCAACTATATCGTCGCGGCCGTTACGTAGAGTTCAACTTAGTGTATGACCGTGGCACCTTATTTGGTTTACAAAGTGGTGGGCGTACTGAGTCGATTCTGATGTCAATGCCGCCGCTCGCTCGCTGGGAGTACTGCTACGAGCCAGAAGCGGGATCGCCAGAAGCTGAACTTTACGAGCGATACCTAACGCCCCGAGAGTGGTAAGCACGGAATCTCCTTTTCTATATAGATAGATAGTGATAGGGTCATCTGTAATCAGGTGGCCCTGTTTTCTCTATATCTAAGTAAGGAACAAAGGTAAGGAAATGACCCAGCAAATCGATCGCTATGCCGTGTTTGGTAATCCTATCGGACACAGTAAGTCGCCATTCATTCACACCTTGTTTGCTCGTCAAACTAATCAATCTTTGGTGTACACCGCAGAAAGTGCACCTGTTGATGGTTTTATTGACGCGGCGAAGGTGTTTTTTGCTGAAGGTGGCAAGGGGTGCAACATCACTATGCCATTTAAAGAAGATGCTTATCAATTTGCTAGTCGATTGACAGAACGGGCTCAGTTAGCAGGCGCGGTAAATACCCTCAAGAAGTTAGACGATGGTGAAATCATCGGTGACAACACTGATGGTGCAGGTTTAGTGCAAGATCTGCTTCAGCATCAGGTTGTATTGGAAGGCGCGCGAATCCTAATTATTGGCGCTGGTGGTGCAGCTCGTGGTGTTATTAAGCCACTACTCGATCAAAAGCCGACCTCTTTAACCATTACCAACCGTACCTTTAGTAAAGCACAGGAGCTTGCAGAGCTGTTTGCCTCTCACGGTCCTATCCGCGCCAAAGAGATGGCAAGTATTGATGAAGAGTATGATGTCATCATTAACTCCACATCCGCTTCTCTTAGTGGTGAACTACCGACTATTTCATCCTCCATCTTTGCCGCTAACAGTACAAGCTATGACATGATTTATGGCAAAGGGGTGACGAGCTTTAACTTATGGGCAAAAGAGAATGGCGCCGCTCATGCGTATGATGGTCTTGGAATGTTAGTTGGGCAGGCTGCGGAAAGCTTTATGCTTTGGCGTGGCTTACGTCCTGGTGCTAAACAAGTTCTCAGAGAACTAAGAAAGAACCTTGAAGGTCAATAAGCGATGAATCAATCCATCTTATTCCCAGATATTCAATCATGGGATGAAGTATCACAATCGGTAAACTTTTCGGCGCAACAATCAGGCGCACTAATAGAGTGCTTTGTGACGAAACAAAAGCTAGAAAAGCTCAGTGGTTCACTGATTGAAACTGAGCAAGCGGCAATTAAAGTGTTTACTGGCTACCGATTCGACCTAGAAGAAATGGCTGAAGAGCTAATAGAAGATGAAGCCTTCAACGAAGAAGGCCATATCATCATCGGTTAACAGGGCTTTAGTTCAAGTCTTTTACTTCATTTAAGTAGTCGTTTTTGTTCTGCACATAGTTGTTGGCAGACTTTTGCAAGAAAGCTCGTTCTTTTTCTGATAGAGGGCGAGCTTGCTTTACTGGGCTTCCAACATATAAGTAGCCACTTTCTAATACTTTCCCAGGTGGCACTAAACTGCCTGCTCCGATCATCACCTCTGACTCAATTACAACAGCATCTAAAACAATAGCTCCCATACCAACCAAAACACGATCGTGGATCTGACAACCGTGCAGCATCACTTTGTGGCCAATCGTAACGTCATTACCAATAATCAATGGGTAGCCGTTTGGGTTTTCGGCGTTCTTATGGGTGACATGCAAAACACTGCCATCTTGAATATTCGTTCGATCACCAATGTGAATGTGGTTTACATCGCCTCGCGCTGCTACCAATGGCCAAATGCTAGAATCATCGCCAATTCGGATATCACCGACTAAAACAGAGGTTGGGTCAACGTAAACACGCTCACCAAGTTCAGGCTTTATACCTTTGTAGCTTCTCATTGAGCTCATCTTTTTTCCTTATTCAGGGCGATTACAGGGTGTATGGAGGTAGAATAGTAGTGAAAATTCGCCTTTTAGAATAAAAAACACCCA